>JANMFO010000076.1:0-4684 GCA_031374245.1 Chitinophagaceae bacterium
GGTTCATCCGACCCGCAAGCTAATTTTAAAACCGACTGGGATTATTTTGCGGGCAACCAATATAAAATTGGTGAACCCAAAGAAAAACAAATAGAAAAACAAAATGGGTGGGATGTGGTAACCGGCGTTGGCCTGGCTGAAGTGGAGGGAATAAAATTCATTATAAGCGTTTCCACTTTTTCCCAAAACGATATCAGCTGGTGTGCCATCATTCAATTTAATGATGAAAAGTATGCTGCTGCCATTGATAAATTTCTGGCATCGATAAATGCAGATACTAAAAAATTTGTACGTAAGAATAATCAAATAAACAGCAATCAGATTATTAATACCGGTAAAACCAGTGCCAATAGCATTACCAAATCCACTACTAATTTTGATGATGGCTGGACGGCCACCGTAACCAATGACTTTGTAAAAGTGACCAAAGCAGGAACTGAACTGCGCCTTCATTATATTGATAAGGCATTGGATGATGCCCGGCCCAATACCGTTGATGCACCGGAATATTACTGGAGTAAATATGTAGAACCTTTTTTCAATGTTCCTTCACCGGAAAAATGGAGCGGTGTTCAATATCCTGTTATCTATCACATGCAGGGCAACGCAATAGATAGAAAAACAGGCAAGTCTTGTTTTGTTGCCATAAAAATTGTGTACAATGGCGGCGCCCGACCCATTGTCGTCATTGCTCCCAACCAAAACAGTTATCAGCAGCAGTTTCCACATCCGAATGATATAGACCCGATGCTCAACTCCAACCGATTTGCCGTAACTGCCAATGATATAACAGGCACCTGGAAAGGTGGTGGCGGTGGCGGAGTTGAATACTACAGTGTATACAGTAACAACTATATAGGTATGAGTGCCGTATCAAGTACCGATGAATTTAATTTTAATAAAGATGGCAGCTACAGCAGTATCTATCGTTCGGCCAGTATGAATAATGGCGGCACACAATTTGGCGGCCAGGATTTTAAAGGAAAATATACGGTGACGGATTGGAGTATTACCGCCACCAACCGTTTTAAAGGAAAAACAACAACATACAAAGTACAACTCATTGCAGTAAAGGGTGGCTATCTGCTTTATATGGAAGATGCAGATAACAACTCTATGAAATATACTTTATTTAAAACAAAATAAAAGTGCACTATGAAATATAAAATGGTTTTACTATTCTGGTTGATGGCTTTCTCCCTTTGTGCACAACAAAAGGCAGACTGCAATACACTGGATGTAAATAAAGTACCCGGCAAATGGGTCTGGAACAGTGTTGCGCCTTCTTTCCAGGATCCAATCCCCGTCAGCCAATGGAAATATAGTGAGCCTATACGCAAAGAAATGCAACGCATTATGCCGGTGGCATTGGATGGTTTACATGCCACCAATAGCATTGCGTTTCCAAAAGGAAAAGCTTTTTGGTACAGCCCTGCAAGCCCGGCTGCGTATGAAAATTATTTAATGCTTAAAGATTATGAATGCCTGAAGGGATACAATGAACTGAAGCCAGAAGCAGTAACCGGTTGCTGGGTTTATTTTTCGACAAATCAAATAGAAGGAGAAAAATTCCCTTTGCCTGAGCAGGGAACGGGGATAACGTTTAATCAATCAAAAATAAGAGTTACTAATATTGTAGTGCAAACAGATGCAGTAGGGAATAAAATTATCTATGCCAGCTACCGGCCAGAAGAAATAAGAAAGCATTGCTATTATTTTTCAGTAAGAAAAGATTTACCCTGGAGAAAATTGACCAACAAAGAATTATTTACTGCCTATAAAATCCATCATGAAAAAAGGGTGACGCAGGAAGTGCTCCGCTTCGAAAAATTAGTAGTGTACGATGAAAAAAAATACAATGGTCTTTCTGCCGCAGAAAAGGAAAAACAAAATTACTGGCCTGAAATTATCAGAAAGAATAAAGAAACATTGCAAGGCCATAAAAATGAACAAAAAAAAATAACGGACTGGTATAATTCAGCTATGCAACAACCCACCATTAATTCCATAGCTTACGTTACCAGTGTAAACGAATCGCATTTTTATCCTGAAAGATTAACAGCCACTCCGGAAAATGGCTTTAACGCATGGGTTGACAACCTTGATTTTTTTGACAAAACAAAACCCAAGGACGAGCCTCAATGTATTGCATTTTATATAAGAAGACAGGATGAAGAACTGCCGAAAAGAAATTTCATGGATTTGTTTTATAGCCAGTTTAATTTAGATGTACTACGCAAAATGGTGGGTGATGCGCCTGCCAATAGCAATGGTATCACTACATTGAATGCGTCAATTGGTGATACAAAGGCCATTACAAAAACACAACAAGAAAGTACCAGTTCCATAAGCATTGGATTTGACAATACGGCCGATGGGTTATTTCCTGCCGGATGGAACGGTATGAAGAATATTGGAGTTCAATCATTCCGCAATAACAAGTGGCTGGCCATGGCGAAAGATGGTTATTGGTATCCTAAACAGTATAATAAAGAAATAAAAGTCAATTTCAATTTATCGTTTGACCTGATGTGGAATGAAGATATTGCTTACAACAGTGGCCAGTTTACCATTACTCTGGGTGAAATTGCTTATGATAATATTGGTGAAAGATACAAACTGGATGACAACCAGGCAATGTATTGGAGTCTTTATGATAGTTATGCTGGTAATTTCAGCCGGGTTATTTTATGGTTCGACCCCTATTGGAATGGCGGTGGCAGCCTTACTGTTTATTCATATGACAAGAGAGAATCGTTGAAGTTCAGCAAGCGAATAACATTACCTGATTTTTTTAAAGATAAAAACAAGCATAATATTCAAATCCAACGAAAAACAAATGGTTTAACAGTTATTGATAATGGCAAAACGATTGCCGAGTTATCAGGTGTTTTCCTATCCGAATCTAAATACAATCTTTATACGTTCAGTCGGTACAAAGGCATTAATAGCGACAATAAGAATGATGTGTTTTATCTAAAGGATATAAAAACCTCATTTTAAAAATGTGTTGTTAAATAAATTTTAACACTGAGGATATAAATCTTTCTATGGATTCCAGTTGAGTAAGCATCTCTGTTAATTATTCAACTGCTGTTACATGAAACTTATTCGCATTTTTCTCCTTTTAGGTATTATCATCATTGCAGTTTCCTGGTTTTCCAATTCTACTATCTGGAAAAAAACTAAAGCATTGCATCTCGCAAAAAAAGAAACGATTTACACGATAAAAGCTGCAATAAAGGAAAAGCTGAAACAAAAAGCAGCCGCAGCAAAACGATTTGTGCAGCAAAGAGGGTTTAATGACAATGTATGCTTACTGATTGACATGAGCCCTGGCTCCGGACAAAGCCGGTTCTTTATCTACAATTTGAAGGCAGACAGTTTGAAGGCTAAAGGTTTGGTGGCACACGGCAACTGTTTTCAATATTGGCTGGAAGGTCGCAATTATAGTAATGTTGTGGGCAGCGGTTGTACTTCATTGGGCAAGTATAAAGTGGGAATTCCTTACACGGGAAAATTCGGCTACTCGTATAAACTACATGGGCTAGATACATCCAACAATAATGCTTTTGAAAGAACGGTGGTGCTACACTCTCATAGTTGTATTCCTGATGCAGAAGTAAGTGATGAAATATGTCAAAGCAATGGGTGCCCTACTGTTTCTCCTGAGTTTTTAAAAGAATTAAAAGCTATCATCAACACATCAAAAAAGCCGGTACTCCTTTGGATATATGAATAACCGGACTTTTAATTTTATACTTCGGTAAGTTCAGCAAATAAATTAAGCTAAACTTGCGTCCATTGTAATTTCTGTATTCAGCAATTTGCTGATAGGGCAGTTTGCTTTTGCATCGGCAGCACATTCTGCAAATTTCGCAGCATCAATTCCCGGAACAGAAGCCTTTACTTCCAGATGGCTGGATGTGATAGCTCCGCTATCCAATGTAATGGTGCATTTTGTTTCAATGTTGTCTGGAGTAAAACCAGCTGCACCTAATACAAAACTCAGTTTCATAGAAAAACATCCGGCATGTGCAGATGCTACTAATTCTTCCGGATTAGTAAACGTACCCTCTTCAAAACGGCTCCTGAAATCATACGATGTATTATCCAGTACTTTTGATTTAGATGTCAGTGTACCGCTTCCCTCTTTGCCAGTACCTTTCCAGTTGGCTGTTGAAAAACTTTTCATAATAGTAATTAATTTTTATAGTTGATTTGTTTCTTCCAGTTCAGCAATACGATTTTCCGACTCATTGTATTCAATAATGAAATTATTCTTGCCTTCACCAATAACAATTTTCAAAAATTTCTGTTGCACTAATTCCAATACAGATAAGAAAAGGAAAATAGCATGTACCCGGTTTTCACAATGGTCAAATATTCTTTCAAAGGATAGGTTACGTTGTTCTCTTGATTGCGTAAGCATATAATCCCGGCTGGCTTCCATAGTGTAGTTATACTGCACTACAGTATGCACCGGCTTGTTGATACGGTCACTGTATTTCTGCATTGCCTTTTCAAAGGCCTTCATCAACTTGAACAAACTTATATTCTGAATCTCCGTTCCTTCACTATCTTCTTCACCTATCTGTGATAACTCTTTCTGTATATTACCCCGCTTCACCATCAGCATACGCAGTGCTTCCATTTCTGCCATCTGTGCCGATGCTTCTTTAAA
>JANMFO010000090.1:0-18117 GCA_031374245.1 Chitinophagaceae bacterium
GTTGAGAAGCTCGCGAAGGAGTTCGCACCGTTCATACCGGAAGAGCAGGTGAAGATTAAATTCGACGTCGAGAAGACCGATTCGGCCGCGCTGCACGAGGTGATTCCGCCGGCAAACGACGACATCGAGAAAATCTTCGGCAAGGGACAAACCCACCAAACTCTTCACGGATGTCAAGAATATAATGAGCAAATCCATGTTCTACAGCAGCTTGCCGTGCATCATTAAAGCTATCTATGTTGCAGCAGCCTGTTTCTTTTTTGCTGCCACCACTGGCGGCATAGTCCCATGTCTTCATGGTAATACCCACCACTTCATAGCCCTCATCATTCAGCATAAGAGCTGTAACAGTACTATCGATACCGCCACTCATTGCCACCAACACTTTACCTTTTTTACTCATAGGTTTCTAAAAAATTCAGAACTGCAAAGATACGAATGCAAAGATTCTTGGAGGTGTTGTGAGAGCCGTTTGATATTCGAAATCGGATATATTTCTTTACCTTCCAATTATTATTTATAACCATTGTTTTATGAGGAAATACATTGTTTTTTTAGCCCTGTTAATAAGCATCAATTCCCTTTTTTCTCAGGATTTGAAATATTACTTGCCCGAAAATGTTACCTATAATCCTTCTATCCCCAAACCTAAAGACATTATTTATCATGAAGTAGGAGAATGGCATATAACACATGACCGGCTGGTAAATTATATGAAAGCCATTGCTATGGCTGCACCGGATAGAGTGAAGCTGGAAACAATGGGATTAACTTATGAAAGCCGGCCTCAGGTACTGTTGATTATCACATCTAAAAAGAATCATGAAAACCTGGAACAGATCCGGCAGCAGCATGTAATGCTTACTGATCCTTCAAAATCTGCTTCGGTTAATATTGAAAATATGCCTATTGTTGTTTGGATCGGGCATTCAATACATGGTAACGAACCCAGCGGAGCCAATGCAAGCTTGGTGAGTGCTTATTATCTTGCTGCTGCACAAGGAAAACAAATTGATGAACTCCTGGATAATGTAGTGATTCTATTTGATCCTTCTTTTAATCCTGATGGGCTGCAACGGTTTTCAACATGGGCCAACCAGCACAAGAGTAAAAACCTGGTGAGTGATCCGAACTCAAGAGAGTTTAATGAAGTGTGGCCCGGTGGACGGTTCAATCATTATTGGTTTGATTTAAACCGTGACTGGTTACCTGCTGTGCATATTGAAAGCCAGAATCGGTTGAAATGGTTTCATCAGTGGAAGCCGAATATTCTTACTGACCACCATGAACAAGGCAGTAATGCAACTTTCTTTTTTCAACCTGGCGTACCATCAAGAGTAAATCCATTAACACCGGATAAAAATCAGGAGCTGACAGGCAAGCTGGCGAAATATCATGCGCAGTTTCTTGACCGCATTGGGTCATTATATTTTACCAAAGAAAATTATGATGATTTTTATTATGGAAAAGGGTCTACCTATCCGGATGTAAATGGTGCAATAGGTATTTTATTTGAGCAGGCAAGTTCAAGAGGACATTTGCAGCAAACCGCCAATGGGTTATTAAGTTTTCCGTTTACAATCAAAAACCAATTTACTACGGCACTTTCTACATTAGAAGGAGCTAATGCGTTACGCAAAGAATTTTTAGAGTACCAAAGGGATTTTTATAAACAGGCTGCAAACAGAGCTTCGGCTTATCCTGTAAAAGGGTATGTATTTGGTGATAAAAATGATAAAGCCAAAACATTTCATTTTGCCGAAATGCTGAAACGGCATCAGATTGAAATAAACCAATTACCTGATAGCTGGAAAGAGGGAGAGTATGAAAAAGGATCTGCTTATATGGTATCATTAAATCAACCACAGCATAGTTTGATTAGAGCCATTTTTGAAAAAACACTGGATTACAAAGACAGTTTGTTTTACGATATCACTTCCTGGACAATGCCGCTTGCATTTGGATTGCCATATACGGAGATTACTACTTCGCCAATTGCAATGGGAGAAAAAATAGAAACGCTTACTATGCCGAAAGGGCAGGTAGCTGGCAGTAAAAGTGATTATGCATACTTGCTGGAGTGGGATGAGTTGTATGCTCCTTCTGCAGTATACGAAATGGTAAATGCAGGACTGATAGTAAAAGTTGCTACAAATAAATTTGAATTAGTCGTAAATGGAGGCAACAGAAAATTTGACTATGGAACTATTATGATTCCGGTAAAGATGCAGGAAAAAGATAGTGAGGCGCTGACAGTTATAGTTAATGCCCTTGCAGAAAAATACAGGTTAAAGATTTATGCTGTTACTACTGGCAATGCCGGAAGCGGCAGCGATTTGGGCAGTAGTAAATTTGCAGTTATTTCAAAACCATCAATAGCTATGATAACGGGTGCTGGTGTTAATCCAACGGATGCAGGGGAAGTATGGCATTTACTTGATCAGCGTATGGGTATTCCTGCTACTCACCTGGAGTCAGCCATTTTTAACCGCATCGAATTAAATAAATACAACACAATAATAATGGTGGGTGGCAATTATAATGAATTGAATAAAGAGAAATTGAAAGCATGGGTGCAAAGCGGCGGCACATTGATATTAACAGAAGAAGCTGTAAACTGGGCAGCGCAAAATGGAATCAGTGATGTGAAGTTTAAAAAATCAAAATCACCAGTAGATAGTTTACAAAAACTAGCCTATATTGAAAGAGAGCAAATTGATGGTGCGCAACAAATAGCGGGAGCAATCTTTGGTGCTGATGTTGATCTTACACATCCGCTTGCTTACGGTTATAATCAAAAGACGGTGAGTTTATTTAAAGCCAACAAGGTGTTTATGGAAAAAAGCAAAAATCCTTACGCCACTCCTTTTTATTATGGCAGCAACCCATTACAAAGTGGATGGGTAAGTAAAGAAAATAAAGATGTCATTAAAAACTCTGCCGCAGTTATTGTAAATACAGTGGGTAACGGCCGTGTTATCAATATTGCGGACAATCCCAATTTCAGAGCTTTTTGGTTGGGGGGTAATAAGCTTTTTATGAACGCAATTTTCTTTGGAAGAATTAGTGATGCGGCCAGTGGAAGGACAGAAGACTAAGTATTCAGGAATTTATTCACATTTATTCTGGTTGCTAATTATGTTAGTTTTTCAATGCTAAAATATCTTAACTTGCCCGTCTTAAATTAATTACGTCACTTTAAAAATTGAGCACTATGATTAAAATGCAAGTTATCGGCCACTTAGGCAAAGACTGTGTGGTAAACACTGTAAACGGAAAAAATGTAATCAACTTTACTGTTGCCCATTCCGAAAAGTACAAAGACAGTCAGGGTGTTTTACAAGAAAAGACAATTTGGGTGGATTGTGCCTATTGGACAGACAGAACAGCTGTTGCCCCTTATCTTCAAAAAGGGACACAGGTTTTTGTAGAAGGCCAGCCGGAAGCCAGATCATTCCAAAGAAATGATGGCACCCCCGGATCATCACTTTCTCTTCGTGTAAGAGAAGTACAGTTATTAGGTGGAAAAGCAGACAGAGGGGTTGGTAGTTCTTACCAGCAACCGAACAGTAATGCTTCTTCAGCATTATCAGGTACGAGTGTACCTTCTCCTAATGAGATAACGGAACCGGTTGATGATCTTCCGTTTTAATATGAACTGATACTAATTGCTTTGTAAATGCCCCGTTAACTGCGGGGCATTTTTGTTTAATAAATATTGTTTCTTTGCGCCATGGCCGAACAAATTTTTACTTACCAGCAGATATTCGATTTTACCAATTCGGTGTTTCAAAAAATGGGTTGTTCACCAACACATGCTGATACAGCAACCAAAGCATTGTTGTCTGCCGACGTTCGTGGCATTGACTCACATGGTGTGGCAAGGTTAAGTGGATATGTGCGTTTATGGGAAGTAAAACGCATAAATGCTACACCCAATATAAAAGTGATACATGAAACACCATCAACTGCAGTGGTAGATGGGGATAGTGGATTAGGATTAGTGATTGCACCGTTTGCCATGCAGATTGCTATTGAAAAAGCAAAACAGGTGGGTACGGGTTGGGTAAGTGTACAAAACAGTAATCATTTTGGTATCGCTGCCCACCATGCAATGATGGCGTTGCAATATGATATGATGGGTATTGCTATGACGAATGCCAGTCCGTTGGTAGCGCCAACTTTTTCTATTGATAAAATGCTGGGTACAAATCCTATTTGTGTGGCAGCACCTGCTGGTAATGAACCGGCTTTCGTTGCCGATCTTGCAACTACAACTGCAGCCAATGGTAAATTAGAGATATTACAACGAAAGAATTTACAAACCCCCGATGGCTGGGTACAGGATAAAGATGGCAATCCATCCAATGATCCTCATGCACTGAAAACTGGAGGTGCATTGTTACCATTGGGTGGTGACAGGGAACATGGCAGTCATAAAGGGTATGCACTGGGTGCAGTGGTGGATATTTTTTCTGCCTTATTAAGTGGCGCTAACTATGCGCCGTGGGTGCCACCCTTTCCGGCCTATGTCCAAATGCCTGCGCAGCAACCGGGGAAAGGTATTGGACATTTCCTTGGGGCTATGCGGATAGATGCATTTCGTCCAGCCGATGAATTTAAAAAAAGCATGGATCACTGGGTACAGGGATTTCGTTCCTGTAAAACAGTTCCCGGAGAAGAAAAGGTACTTGTTCCCGGTGACCCAGAAAGGGAATATGAGGCAGAAAGAATGAAGAATGGAATTCCTTTATTAGAAGTTGTTGTTAATGATTTGAAACAATTAGCAGCTAAGTTTGATGTATCGTTTACCTAACGATTGTTATTTACTGCATACTTATCTTTGCAGCCTTAATTTATAATCCAAAAAAATCTCGGGAGGGGGGGACAAGATGAAAGTAATGAAGTTTGGGGGCACCAGTGTGGGTAAGCCGGAAAGGATGCATCACATAGCAGGGCTGGTGACAAAAGAAACAGAGCCAACGATTGTTGTTTTATCTGCATTGTCTGGTACTACCAATGCATTGGTGGAAATTGGAGACCTGATTGCAAAAGGTGACAGGACTACAGCCAAACAGTCTATTGATAAACTGGAAAAGCACTACCAGGAATTTATTGCTGCATTAGTAAAAAAAGATACATCAATTGCTAAAGCAAAAAGTATTCTTGCTGAGCATTTTGAATTTCTGAATATCATACTACGAATTTCCTTCAGCGAAGCATTGAGTAAAGATATCCTGGCGCAGGGCGAATTACTTTCTACCAAACTTTTTTGTGTGTACCTGGAAGATCAGGGAATAGATCATATGCTATTGCCGGCATTGGAGTTTATGACGATTGATCATTATGATGAACCACAGATCGGCAGCATTAAAGTAAAACTCAGCCAACTGCTGAAAAAAAATAAGGATCAGAAAATATTTGTAACGCAAGGTTATATCTGCCGCAATGCCCGGGGCGAAGTAGATAATTTAAAAAGAGGCGGTAGTGATTACAGTGCTTCATTAATTGGTGCTGCTATCAATGCCACTGTGTGTGAAATATGGACGGATATAGATGGTATGCACAACAATGATCCGAGAGTGGTAAAGAAAACGGTGCCAGTAGAGCAAATGAGCTTTGATGAAGCAGCCGAGTTAGCTTATTTCGGAGCTAAAATTTTGCACCCGGCATCTATCTGGCCGGCACAGCTGTATAAAATACCAGTGAAGCTGCTGAATACAATGCAGCCGGAAGCAAAAGGAACAACGATAACGGAAGAAGCAGGAAGCGTAGGCGTAAAAGCGGTAGCTGCAAAAGATAATATTACGGCCATCCGCATTAAGAGTAGCAGAATGTTGTTGGCTTATGGTTTCTTAAGAAAGATATTTGAGGTGTTTGAAAAATACCGGACATCTATTGATATGATTACGACTTCTGAAGTAGCTGTATCATTAACTATTGATAATGTTACTAACCTGAAAGAGATTATAAAAGAACTGGAACCGTTTGGCACTGTGGAAATTGATGAAAATCAAACTATTATTTCAGTAGTGGGCAACCAGATTTCTGAAACATCAGACATGGTAAAAAAATTATTCGGTTCTATTATGAATATTCCTGTTCGCATGGTAAGTTATGGTGGAAGCCCTCATAATATTTCCTTGCTGATTCCAGCTGAATACAAAACACAAATTTTGCAACAGTTGAATAAAGGAATGTTTGGGCTGGAATAAAAAATTATTCTAAGTTTATTTTAACACAAAAACTTTTGAAAGGCCAGTATGACTAAACTTATCTATTGCATAAGTGGATTAGGGGCAGACGAAAATATATTCGCCAATATCCACATTGACGGGTTCGAACTCAGGTATATTCCATGGATAAGGCCACATAAAAAAGAACGGATTGAAGGATATGCAAAAAGGATGAGTGAGTATATCAATGAAGATTCGGCTGTCTTACTGGGTGTTTCCTTTGGGGGTATGATGGGTATTGAGATTGCTAAACAACTCTCACTGCATAAACTGATCATTGTCTCTAGTATAAAATCTGTGAAAGAGATGCCCCGTTGGATGAAAACAGCCGGAACTTTGAAACTTGATAAATTAGTGCCTGCCCGCCTGCATAAATACACTGAGAAGATTGATAATGCCCGCCTTGGGGTTTCTACAAAAGAAGAGAAAGAAATGGTGAGATTATACAGAAAAAATGCCGACCTCGTTTTTATTGATTGGGCTATTAGTCAGATTGTGAATTGGAAAAACTCCTGGCAACCAGATAATATCATTCATATTCATGGGGAAAAAGACCGAATTTTTCCTGTTAAAAAAATCAACCCTAACTGTATTATTAAAGACGGAACCCATATGATGATCCACAACCGGGCCAGGGAAATCAGTCACTACATCGAAAAGGAACTGCAATAAAAAAGCCCCACTCCAGTGGGGCTGTAATTGGTTTTATTATTCTGATTTATATAATTAACAAGGCATCACCATAACTAAAGAAACGGTATTTGTCTTTAATCGCTTTTTTGTAAGCTTCCATAGCCAATTCATAACCGGCAAAGGCACAAGTCATAATCAGCAAACTGGTTTTTGGTAAATGGAAATTGGTAACAAGCGAATCAGCAATATTAAAATCATAAGGAGGATGGATAAACATATTCGTCCAGCCTTCAGATGGTTTTAATAATTTCTGTGCTGTAAAAGATGATTCCATCCCTCGCATAGTAGTAGTGCCGATAGAACAGATACGGTGTCCGTATTCTTTGGCCCTATTTACAATTTTACAGGCAGTCTCATCAATGTTATAATATTCTGCATCCATTTTATGTTTACTCAGGTCTTCCACTTCAATAGGGCGGAAAGTTCCGAGACCGGTATGCAAGGTGATTTCAGCAAAGCGGATACCTTTTATTTCCAAACGCTTAATCAACTCACGGCTGAAGTGCAAACCGGCAGTTGGTGCAGCCACAGCACCTTCATGCTTGGCGTATACGGTCTGGTAACGTTCTTTATCTTCTTCGTCTGGTTTACGTTTGATGTATTTAGGCAATGGAGTCTCACCCAATCTTTCCAGCACAGCACGGAATTCTTCTTCAGGGCCATCCCATAAAAAGCGGATAGTACGTCCACGGCTGGTGGTATTGTCAATTACTTCTGCTACAAGGTCTTCCGTTTCACCAAAGTATAATTTGTTGCCTACACGGATTTTTCTTGCGGGATCAACTATCACATCCCAAAGACGATTAGGCTTATTCAACTCACGGAGAAGAAACACTTCTATCTTGGCACCGGTTTTTTCCTTGCGGCCATACATGCGGGCAGGGAAAACCTTGGTGTTGTTTACTACAAACACATCCTTGTCATCAAAATAATCCTGAATGTCGCGGAAATGTTTGTTTTCGATATCCCCGGTATGGCGATTTACTACCATCATACGGGCATCTTCACGTCTTTTCGCAGGGTTTTGGGCAATAAGGTTTAAGGGCAGGTCGAATCGGAATTGTGAAAGCTTCATGCGTAAATGGGTTTATGTATAGTAGTCTGATGACACAAACCGGTGAGAGAACCGGAGAGGGATGATCCGAATCCGGCCTTACGGCGCCGGGTTTGGTCAGTTCGACAGTACTTATAAAGTTGGCGAAGGTATACTTTTTAAGGCTAAAATTCTGTTTTATTTTACACATTTTACTGTCGAAACCAATGCCATTAAGGATTTGGGCATTGCCCCGCCGAAATACAGGGCAGGGCAGGGCTTTCCGTTCCAATCTTGTTTTGCCGCCCTATCCACTAAAGGGGTATAGGCAAGCGGGTAAAAAAGGATTTCCACTTCAATCCCTAACGCAGTGGCACAAAAGTTCACAAGAACTATAAATTGGGTTTTTGTAGAATGCTGCTCAAATTTACGCGGTACAAGTGTGTGACCCCAAGGAACGGTGATAGTGGTAATGCATTCTGATAAAAAATCAAACCATTGGTTTTCAAATCAATTTTATGCTTTTAAATGCCGTACAGCATCTTACATTTGTTTACATCAAAATCTTATACCCGTGGCCGGGATAACAACCTTTATGAAGCGAACCCTTTTACTGGTTATTGCAGCATTACCGTATCTCGTTTTGCAGGCACAACCTAAATTAAAAGATAAAAAATACCCCAGCCTTTTGTGGGAGATTACCGGCAACGGGATGAAGAAACCATCTTACCTGATTGGTACGATGCATGTAAGCAGTAAGCTGGCATTTAACCTCCCTGATTCTTTTTACATCTCTATCAGGAATGCACAAATGGTGGCACTGGAAACTAATCCGGAAACATGGCAGGAAGATATGAGCAAGTTTGACCTTGGTGGCGGCGGATATGATCCTGCTTATGGTAACTATACCTCTATGCCGAATGATTATCTCACTATAAACACACTGAAGTTTTATAAATATGATAATAAGATAGAACGTTCCCTGTACAGTAATCCATCTACCATTAATAATTTGCTATACAGAAGTTATGGAAATGAGTCAAGCGATTTTGAAGAGGATACTTACCTGGATATGTACATATTTCAATGTGGTAAAAAATGGGGTAAACGAATTGCGGGAGTGGAAAATTATGCAGAAAGTATGAAGCTTATGTCTGAAGCCTATAAAGATGCGGCCAGGGACAGGAGTAAAAAAGATAGAAGCTATAGTGATAATGATGGAGAATACTCTGCTGATAAATTACAGGAAGCTTATCGCAGCGGTAACCTTGACTTACTGGATTCTATTAATAAGTACAATAGTTTTTCGGCAGCCTTTGATGAAAAGTTTTTGTATAAAAGAAATGAGATACAGGCTAACTCAATGGACTCTATAATTAAATCGGGCACATCTTTGTTTGTTGGTGTTGGCGCCGCACACTTGCCTGGCAACCGTGGTGTAATAGAAATGCTCCGCAGCAAAGGATACAAACTTCGTCCGGTGAAAATGGGGGAAAGGGCCAGCAGTGAAAAAGATAGGGTTGATAAAATAAGGATGCCGGTTGTTTTTAAAACTGAAGCGGATGAAGACGGATTATATAAAGTGGATATACCGGGAAAGTTTTACAAGTTTGGCGAAGATGCAGCACTGGACCAAAAGCAATATGCTGATATGTCCAACGGCAGTTACTATATGGTAACCCGTATAATGACAAATGCATGGATGTGGTCGCATAATACAGATAATGTATACAAGACAATTGACAGTTTGTTGTATGAGAATATTCCCGGGAAAATTATTTCTAAAACAGACATTGTAAAGAATGGGTACAAAGGGATTGATATTACCAACAAAACCCGACGTGGCGATATGCAGCGGTATAATATTTTTATTACTCCTTTTGAAGTGGTGTTTTTTAAAATGAGCGGTAATGGTGACTATGTGAAATTGGGTGAAGAAGCTAAGAAGTTTTTTGGCAGCATACAACTGAAAGAATATAAAGCCAACACAGAAGCAACTACTATCTGGAAAAAATATTCACCTGTAAATGGCGGCTTTTCAGTTGACCTTCCGCATGAACCATACATTGGCAATGACGGAAGCTGGATATATGATGCAGAAGATAAATTTACCGGAACACAGTACCGCATTATAAGAACCGATATTCATAACTATCGTTTTGCAGAAGAAGATACATTTGATTTAGGCCTGATGGATGAAAGCTTTATGGCTTCGGAGTTTATTGACTCACAAATGAGCCGCAAACAAACAAACTACAGAGGCTACCCTGCATTGGATTGCAAATACAAAGACAAGTCCGGCTCGGTGTACTGCACCCGTTTTATTATCCAGGGGCCGCATTATTATACATTGATGGCCCATGGAAAAAAAGAGACGGCTGCCATGAGTAATTTCATGAATTCGTTTGAGGTAAAACCATTTGTTTACAAAGAACCTAAACAACAAAAAGACACTTCCCTTTATTTTTCTGTTACTACACCAGTATTTCCGGAGGATAAAAAAATAAAGCTGGATATTCCGCAATATAAAAATTACGGCGATGATGAGGATGACGAGGAGCCATCGGAAGATGATTTATTGCAAGGTGGCACTTATCGCAACAAGACAATCAGTAATGATACTACCGGTGAAAAAGTATTTGTATCTTTTTACCGGTCGCCCCGGTACTATTACTCAAAAGATAGTACGGAAATGGATAAAGAGAATGAGAAAACTTTTATGGGTGACAGTTCCTGGATAGTGAAGCTTAGAAAAAAAACAACATTACCGGATAAAACAAAAGTGTGGGAAACCATTCTTACAGACACTGGCAGCAGCCGTACCCTCTGGACAAAAACCTATTATAAAGATGGCATTGCTTTTTTACTGACCACACAATCGGATACAGTATCACAACCCAGTGCCTTTATAAAAAAATTCTATGAAAGTTTTTCTCCTGTTGATACGCTGAAAGGCATTAATCCCTTTATAAAAAAATCAAACCTGTTCTTCCGGGATTTTACAAGTAATGATAGTGTGCTGCACAAACGGGCAGTTAAGCATATTGATGATATTGAATTTGATTCAACTGATTTGCCGCAATTGAAAAACGCAATTGGTTCTTTGAACTGGAGTGAGAAGAAATACCTTGATACAAAAAAATCATTTATCAATAAACTGGGTGATATAAAGACAAATACATCGGTTGCTTACCTGAAGGAATTATTTTACACATTAGATGATACTATTCAACTTCAGTATTCAGTGCTGGAAAGCTTGTTGCAGCATAAAACAGCCGTTGCTTATCATACTTTCAGGGATGTTGTAAATACGGAACCGCCTGTGCTTGATTTTAGTACAAGCGGAGGCTATAATACGTATGAGAATTTTTCTTTAAATACGATAAATTATGCGGGTAGAAGTTACAGCTATGATAATGGTAATTTCCTTGATGAATTATCGGATTCATTAAAACTAACCCGGACTATATTACCCGATTTGCTACCCTTACTAAATCTGCAGGATTATAAAAGCTACATTATGAAATTGCTGGGGGAAATGGTGGACAGCAACCTGGTGAAGCCGCAGGACTATAATATGTATTTCAGCAAATTTTTGATTGAAGCAAAACAGGAACTAAAAAAACAATCCATTGCTGAAAAGAAAAAGGCAATTGAAAAGGCTGAGAATAGCAAGACAGAGAAAAGGGCTACTTCTTATTATGATGCAGATAAAGTAAAGGACTCCGGCAATGATGACCTTAGCCTCTATGCTACATTACTATTGCCTTACTGGGAAACAAATACTGCTGTGCAGCCATTGATACAGCAAATGCTCAAATCAAATGACAAGCAACTTAAATATAATACCCTGTTGTTACTGATGGCGAATAACAAGCCTTACCCGGATACACTGTTGAAATATTTCGGCAGCCTGGATGATTACCGGTATGAATTATATTCAGATTTAAAAGAAAAAAAGAAATTGGATAAGTTTCCTGCATTGTATAATAATCACCTTGACCTTGGGAAAAGCTCTTTACTTGACAGTAAATCTTATGGCAAGCCTGATTCCGTTATTTATGTTGACCGGATGAAAATGGAATACAAAGGGAAGAAGGGCTTTATTTATTTTTATAAATACAAAACCAAGAAAGATGATTTAACCTGGAAACTGGCAACCGTAGGATTAGTACCGGAAGACCCTAAACAGTTCGAGTTTGAAGATTCCATTTCCAAAAGCTCACTCTTGCTGAAGTTTGAGAGAATTGCTTCATCAAGATATAGCCGGTACAATTTTACAGAGTTTACCAATACAAGGATAAAAGATGATGAGCCTGTAGATGGGCAACTGAAAAAAATGCTAAAGAAAATAATTTATTCCCGCAGGAAGAGTGCCAAAGTATTTTATGAAGAAGAAAAAGACGGTGCGACAGAATCAGATTATGTTGATTAGGTAATCATACCTTTTGGAATAGAGGCAATAAGCCTTTTGGTATAGTCTGATTGAGGGTTATAATAAACAGCATCGGCTTGGCCGCTTTCTTCAATTTTTCCATTATTCATCACCATAATGCGGTCGCTGATAAAACGAACAACAGAAAGGTCATGCGAAATAAAGATGACGGTGAAACCAAATTCTTTTTTGAGGTCATTTAATAAATTTAATACCTGTGCCTGCACACTTACGTCCAATGCGGAAACAGATTCATCACACACAATAAAAGATGGATTTAATGCCAATGCTCTGGCAATAACAATCCGCTGACGTTGCCCGCCGCTGAACTCATGTGGGTAACGGTTAAAGTGTTCTGCTTTCAGGTTTACTTTTTCCAGTAATTCGGTTACTTTATCTTTTCGTTGTTTATCCGTTGGTAAAATGCCATGCACTTTCATTGGCTCGGCAATAGCAGAACCAATAGTTAATCTTGGATTAAGCGAAGAGTAAGGATCCTGAAAAATGATTTGTACCTCTTTCCGCAGTGACCGTAACTCATCTCTTTTTTTTGCAGTTAAGTCAATGCCGTTATAAATAATTTTGCCAGAAGTTGGTTCTATCAACCGCAGTAATGTTCTTCCCAATGTTGTTTTGCCACAACCGCTTTCACCAACAAGCCCCAGTGTTTCGCCTTTGTATACTTCAAAACTGACATCATCCACTGCTTTGGTAAATGAAAGGGCTTTGCCAAACAGTGTCTTTTTAGAAGGAAAATGAACAGATAAATGTTCGGCTTTTAGTAAGATAATTGACGACGAAGGATGGTCAACAGAATAGTCTTTAAATTTTAAAGTGTCTGCTATTGACTGTTGACTGTAGACTAATGGCTCCAGAAAATCACTCACTACGGGCAGCCTCTTCCCTCTCTCATGATTCACCGGCCTGCAGGCAAGTAATGCCTGAGTGTAAGGATGCTGTGGATGTACAAAAATTTCTTTTACCGTATTCTGTTCCACGATCTCACCTTTATACATTACCACAGCCCGGTCAGCTATTTCAGCCACCACTCCCAAATCATGTGTAATGAAAATGACACCCATATTCGATTGCTGCTGTAATTCTTTTATCAGTTGCAGAATTGTTTTCTGTACCGTTACATCTAATGCAGTCGTTGGTTCATCACAAATAAGCAAGGATGGTTCACAACACATGGCTATTGCAATCATCACCCGTTGTTTTTGTCCGCCGCTTAATTGATGAGGATAGCGGCTGAATAGAGCTTCAGGATTTGGCAACTTTACTTTTTCAAACCAGTTGATCGTTTGTTGCTTTGCTTCAGTCTTTGAAACTTTTTTATGCAGCAGTATGGCTTCCATTACCTGATCGCCACAGGAGAGTACGGGGTTTAATGATGTCATCGGTTCCTGGAAAATCATGGCAATCTTATTACCACGGATATCCTGCATTTCATATCTGTTTCGTTTTAGCAGGTTTACAGGGTCGTTTCCATCTTCTGAAAAAAGAATTTCACCCGTTGTGTATTTTGCAGGTGGTGATGCAAGTAATTGAAGAATGGAAAGTGATGTGACCGATTTACCGGAACCGGATTCACCAACTAATGCCACTACTTCGCCCCGGTTTACAGAAAGAGAAATGTTTTTTAATGCAGTAACAGTTCCGGATTCAGCAATAAAATCAAGCGACAGATTTTTGATATCTAAGAGCGGCGTCATTATTTAACTAGCACTTTAATCGAAAGGGCTTTATCAGGAGTTGGGTAATAAGCCATACAAACTACACAGGGTTTACCTTGAGAAGAATCAATCTTAAAGTAAAATTCGTCGCCCTGTTTAATAGTAGAAGGGAATTCGCAGGGATTACCCAACCTGAAAACATTGGTATATGCTTTTTTAGTTGTTTCATCTGTCCATCTTGCATTTATTAATGAAGTATCCACGTTGCCTTCTAACACCCTGATGGTATAGTTCATACAGATGCCCGCAATTTCCAGCTTGCCTTTATATTGGTCACTACTGCTTACCTTTTTCTTGCTGCAATCGCTGGCAGAAAAAAAAAGGGTTGTAATCAATGATAGTATGATGAAAAGCTTCATTCTAATAAGTTTAGAATTTCAAATGGCGTACGGTCATGCCATCGTTCATTAATTGTTTTAAAGAATCAATACCGATTTTTAAATGGTTATCTACATAATGCGATGTCACATTTTTATCGCTTTCTTCCGTTTTTACTCCTTCTGGAATCATCGGTTGGTCACTTACCAGTAATAAGGCACCGGTAGGAATTTTATTGAAAAACCCAACACTAAAAATCGTGGCTGTTTCCATATCAATGGCATAAGCCCTTATTTTTTGCAGGTATTCCTTAAACGGTTCATCATGTTCCCACACACGGCGGTTGGTAGTATACACAGTGCCGGTCCAGTAATCAACAGCGTAGTCCCGTATAGTGGTGGACACCGCTTTTTGCAAAGCGAAAGCAGGCAGAGCTGGTACTTCCGCAGGAAAATAATCGTTGGAAGTTCCCTCACCTCTTATCGCTGCTATCGGGAGAATAAGGTCGCCAAGTTTATTACGTTTTTTCAATCCGCCACATTTGCCCAAAAACAAAACCGCTTTAGGGTTAATAGCCGATAATAAATCCATAACCGTAGCCGCTGTAGGACTGCCCATTCCAAAGTTGATGATGCTGATATTATTGGCAGTAGCGCATTGCATCGGTTTCCCCTGACCGATTATCTCCACTTTGTTCCATTCGGCAAACAGGTTTACATAGTTGCTGAAATTCGTCAGCAGGATGTATTCTCCAAAATTTTCTAATTTCTCCCCGGTATAGCGGGGCAGCCAGTTCTGTACTATTTCTTCTTTTGTCTTCATACCTGCTAATTTAAAACTTTATTTTTGGACTGATGATAAATATAAACTACCCGGAACCGGGCTTTCGGATCAAGAAGGAGAGTAACAAAGAATTCATCTTTGATACTTTGCGAAAAAAATGGCTGCTGCTTACTCCTGAAGAATGGGTGCGGCAAAACTTTGTGCAATACCTTATTATAGAAAAAAATTACCCGGCAACCATTATCGCCATGGAAAAAGAAATTCAGTTGGGCGAATTGAAAAAACGTTTTGATGTAGTAGTCTATGACAGTAATCATCAGCCGTGGATGATGATTGAATGCAAAGCGGCTGAAATAAAATTAGATGAAACAGTGTTACAACAAATACTCCGGTACAATATCAGTATGCCTGTTCCTTTTATTATTATTACCAATGGCAATCTTACCTATGGCTGGCAGAAAAAAGATAATGACCTGCATCTCATTCAAGAACTGCCAGATTGGGAATAAAATATTTTGGCCATCTGTTGTACTGCTTTCATCGTCCCTTGCGTCGCAACTTAGGCTTTAATATTTTCTGTATTAGCAACTAAATTGAAGTGAAAATGTTTTTACAGTACCGCGACATTGTATTCAAGATTTACCTAATTCTTCATTTTGAGTGGAAGAAATGAACAAAAATCCCATCTGCTTTCGCAAATGGGATTGTGATATATAAGCAATCAGCGTTAGCCTCTTTAATAATTGTTGTATTATGGAAAAATACCCAATTCTGCATAACTGGTGCCTACTTTATTAATGGCAACCACATATGCTGCAGTACGCATATCCGGTATTTCAGGGTTTGCTTTCCATGCATTCATAATTTCATGCGTAGCATTTATCATGGTTTCTTCCAAACCGCTGTATACCAAATCTACTTCATCAGGCCCGTGCAAAATAAATTCTCTTTCTGTGTTATTTACTTTTTTACCACTTAATTCTTCCATTTGTCCAAGGATATGCGAATTAAGATTTTCAGTAAAACGTTTTTCTAACCGGCCATAGCGAACATGGCTCAGGTTCTTTAACCACTCAAAATAAGAAACAGTAACACCACCAGCATTCAGGTACATATCGGGGATCACTATTATTCCTTTAGTGGCAAATACTTCATCCGCTTCAGGTGTCAGGGGGCCATTCGCTGCTTCACCTATTAATTTTGCTTTTACACGGGGTGCATTTTCTCCGTCAATTACATTTTCCAACGCAGCCGGAATTAAAATATCACACTCTTTCTCCAGCGCATCGCCGCTTTTTTCAAAATTTGTACTACCAGGGAAATTTAAAATAGAACCCGTTTTCTTCCGGTGATTAAATACTTCATCCACGTCTAATCCATCATCATTCCAGATAGCACCTTCGTATTCGGCAAGGGCAATTATTTTGGCGCCTGCATCCTGGAAAAATTTTGCTGTATGATATCCTACATTCCCAAGCCCCTGTACAATTATTCTTTTACCTTCTACACCCACCGGAAGTCCTAATTTTTCCATTATATCCGGCATATTACATACTTCACGGATGCCAAAAAATACCCCCAGGCCTGTAGCTTCCCGGCGGCCACGAACACCACCCTGAGTAATAGGTTTACCGGTTACACAACCGGTAGCATCAATTTCGCCGGGGTGCATTGCAGTATAAGTATCCAGTATCCAGGCCATTTCTCTTTCACCGGTTCCATAATCAGGCGCTGGTACATCTGTGCCGGGCCCGATAAAATTTTTCTTAATCAACTCTGCAGTATAGCGGCGGGTAATTTTTTCCAGTTCGTAAGTAGAATATTTTTTTGGGTTGATCTTAATGCCACCTTTGCCACCACCGAAGGGTACGTTTACAATGGCACATTTATAAGTCATCAATGCTGCAAGTGCCATTACTTCATCCTGATTTACCTCAGCTGCAAAGCGGATACCGCCCTTACAAGGAGTTTTATGATGTGAGTGCTGCACACGGTATGCTTCTATTACTTCTATATTTCCATCATCTCTTTTTATGGGGAAACGCATCTGGTAAACAGCATTGCATTCTTTAATTTGTTCCAGAATTCCTTTATCCCATTTGGTATATTTTGATGCTTTGTCGAAGCTTTTTTCTACAGCACCAAAAAAACTGTAATTTTTGTCTGACATAAATTGATGTTTTTGTTTAAGCAATCGTTAGTATAATACAAGGCAAATAGCAATAATTAATTTTGGCATCGGACAATTGAAAATTGTTATGAGTTTTCTTTTTCCAGCCGGCTCATTTTTTTGTCAAGACGGACAACGTATAGGATCAAACCAATCAGTATGGTTAGCACAACAGCAACTACAACATAAATTCTTCCGTTATCCCTCATTTTATCCGCCATCTCCACTTTTTTATCCTGGGCAAAAGTGACGATAGATATCATCATAATGGCCAGCATCATCGTTATCTTTTTAATAATACTCATTGCATCATCTTTTTTTCTTTCAATAGATTCAATCGTATTTTCAACGTGGTAATCCAAACGCCTAATAATGTCCAACCTATTACGGCAGGATAGAATACAATCCGCATACTGCTGTCAATATCGCTGGTGTTTAAGGCAGGGTTGCCCTCACGGCCCGGATGCAGGCTGTCCATTACCCTTGGCAATATCCAGATGGAAGGGAAAAGCATAGCATAGGCAAAAATGTTGTACACTGAACTTATCCTTGCTCTTTTGTCCATATCATTAACCGAATCTCTTAACACCAGGTAAGCAAAATAGATAAGCAATGCAATAGCTGCACCAATCAGTTTAGGTTCTCTTGCCAAGGTACCGAACGACTGAAAAGCCGGATTGTTTGGGTCAGCCCATGTATATGTCATCCAGATG
>JANMFO010000127.1:0-1649 GCA_031374245.1 Chitinophagaceae bacterium
ATACCAGAAAGCAGTAACTACCACACTGGCCTACAGCAGAATCGATGTGGACCTGGGTATCGAAGCACCGGGAGTGTATGTAGTGGAACTGAGGAACAGCACCGGCAAACTGCTGGGCAGCAAAAAAATAATAGTCAGCCATAGATAAGACAACCTGACAACTTCAAACTAATCATACCAAAACGCCATCCCCTGATAAGGATGGCTTTTTTTTTAATTGCCGGAGCTATTAAAAACCAACTATTTAGCTGATAAGAAATACTCAACGATGAATAGTCATTATTCTTTCCTTTCACTGAAAGAAAAGAATTACAGAACAAACAGGTGCGTAACAGCTGATGCTATGAAAAACTGTTGCTGGTAAAAAAAAACTGAAATTTGAGTATTTGCAGCTTAAGGCTGAGTTCAAAAATTCTTCAAAAATGACTACCTGTGTCTGGGCATAAACTCCTATCTTTGCCGCCCCAAATCTGTGTTCGCAGATTCTTCCAGCACAATGCCGGATGTCCAATGGGATAAACCGAATTTAAAAAAAGTAAAAACATCTACATGAACAATTACGAATTGATGGTGATTTTTACCCCTGTTCTCAGCGATGATGAATTCAAAGCGGAACAAAAAAAGTATGCTACCCTCGTTAAAGATAACGGCGGTTCAATAGTAGCAGAAAATGCCTGGGGATTAAAATCATTAGCTTACCCAATCCAGAAAAAAACAACAGGTCTTTACTGGGTTCTTGAGTACACTGCTTTATCAGACTTCAATGAAAAGTTGAAAATCCAGATGCTGCGTGACGAAGCTGTTCTTCGGCACCTATGCACTAAACTCGATAAATACGCCGTCGAGTACAATGCAAGAAAGAAAAGTGGTGTAAAATCTCATACCGAAAAAGTAGCGGAGGCATAAGTCATGGCAAAAAATGAAATAAAATACCTTACTGCTATTAAAGCAGACAAGAGAGTAAAAAAATTCTGCCGGTTTAAAAAATACGGTATGCGCTACATCGATTACAAAGATGTAGAGTTCCTGAAAAAATTTCTGAACGAGCAGGGTAAATTATTACCACGCCGGCTTTCCGGAAACAGCCTGAAGTATCAGCGCAAAGTTTCTGATGCGGTGAAAAAAGCCCGTCAGATGTCATTATTGCCTTACGTAACAGATCTTTTAAAATAAACCTCACCCTAATCCCGATTAATTCGGGAGACAGTTTCATATAAAACGAAACTGGGTTGGTGAACAAAAAGAAAACAATGGAAATCATTTTAATTCAAGACGTTGATAATCTTGGCGGCAAAAACGAAGTAGTAGCAGTAAAGAATGGCTATGCCCGTAATTATTTACTACCACGTCAACTGGCCGTAGAGAACAGCCCAAGCAACAAGAAGCAACTGGAAGAGAGAATGAAGCAGGTGAAAAAGAAAGAAGATAAAATGCTTGCTGAAATCAACAGTGTTATTGCTAAACTGAATGAAGCTCCTTTGAAATTGGGTGCTAAATCAGGAACAAGCGGTAAGATTTTTGGTAGCATAACCTCTCTCCAACTGAGCCGTGCTATCCGTGAGCAAAAAGGTTATGAGATTGATCGTAAAAAAATCACTCTGCCCGATGAAGTGAAAGAGCTCGGTAGTTACAAAGCCACTATTGATTTT
>JANMFO010000147.1:0-2414 GCA_031374245.1 Chitinophagaceae bacterium
GTTAAGAGTTATTACTAAGATAAAACTAATTAAAGGCAACTGTAAGAATTTGTCAACCGGAGGTTTCCTATTGTTCTTATAGTTGGTGCTTTCTACAATGCCATTGCTCAACATTCAAAAAAAGTGTGATGCTTTTGAAGAACACCTGCAAGAGCAAAAAAATAAATTGGTATTTACTGACTAGCTAATAGAATCTTGAAAAGTGTCCTTCGATAAACTCAGGGTAAACTTGCAACAGATGATTATCGAAGTACTATAGCTGGTCTAATAATTCTCTTTCTTCACTTTCCCTTGCCTTCTTACCTTTGCCCTTATGCTTACAATCTCTAACCGTGGCAACCAGATGCCGCCTTCGCCGATACGTAAACTGGTGCCTTATGCAGAGGCCGCCAAAAAGAAAGGTATTAAAGTGTATCACCTGAATATTGGCCAGCCGGATATAGAAACACCGCCTGCGATACTTGATGCGGTGCGGCATGCGGATATAAAAACACTGGAGTACAGCCATAGTGCCGGTAATGAGAGTTACCGCCGCAAACTGGTTCAGTATTATAAAAGTGTGGGTATTGATGTGGCCTACGACCAGATAATGATAACTACCGGTGGCAGTGAGGCTATTATGTTTGGCTTTTTTACCTGCCTGAACCCCGGTGATGAAGTGATAATTCCTGAACCCTTTTATGCGAACTACAATGGATTTGCCTGTGCTGCCGGGATAAATGTAGTGCCTATAACAAGCCGTATAGAAACAGGGTTTGCCCTGCCGCCGATAGCTGATTTTGAAAAAGTAATTACCAATAAAACTAAAGCCATCATTATCTGCAGTCCGAATAACCCGACGGGTTACCTGTACAGCCGGGAAGAGATGGAAGCGTTAAAACTGATTTGTATCAAACATAATTTATACCTCTTCAGCGATGAAGCGTACCGTGAGTTTTGTTATGATGGTGAATATGTAAGTGCTATGCACCTGGATGGATTGGACCAGCATGTGGTACTGATGGATACTATTTCTAAAAGATACAGTGCCTGCGGTGCAAGATTGGGTGCATTGGTTACTAAAAACAAAGCGGTGTATGATGCTGCGATGAAGTTTGCGCAAGCAAGATTGAGTCCGCCCGGTTTGGCACAAATAATGGGAGAAGCGGCTGTGGATTTACCAGCGAGTTATTTTGATGCACCGAAGGCAGAATATTTACGCCGCAGAAATTTATTAGTGAGCCGGCTAAATGCTATGCCGGGAGTATATTGCCCGAACCCGGGTGGTGCTTTTTATGCAATTGCAAAATTACCGATTGATGATAGTGATAAATTCTGCCAGTGGTTGCTGGAAGAGTTTTCTTACAATAATGCTACGGTGATGCTGGCACCGGCTACTGGTTTTTATGGAACGGCGGGACTGGGTAAGAATGAAGTTCGCCTCGCATATGTACTAAACCTGAATTCTATTAATGGTGCGATGGATTGTTTGGAAAAGGCACTGGAAGTGTATCCGGGAAAAGTGGCCACGGAGAAAATGGCTGCTGCCGCGGCGAAATAAATGCACGGTCACAGATTACACATCAAACAAGGCAGGTAAAAAACCTTTATCCAGTTCAGAAAATTTTATCGGGACTGCCGGTTCATCACCATATTCATTAACAGATAATTTCCACCAACCAACATTTTTCCACTTACCTAATTTGTAGCCTGCTTTTTCATAAGTAGCAAAATAGCTGAAGCCAAGGCTTTCGTGAAATTTCACACTTTTATCATTAGGAAGGTTTATAACAGCATAAACAGTTCTGAAACCTTGTCTTTTAAATATTTCAAATAGGGTTGTATATAATAACCGTGCAATTCCTGCCCGTTGAAAATCATCATGTATATAAATAGAACTTTCTACACACCATTGATAAGCCGTCCTTTCCCTGTGTCGTGTTGCATAGGCATAACCTGCAATTACTCCATCTATTTCACAAACCAGCCAGGGCCAGTTAACGAGATAGGTTCTGATTCTTTCTGCAAAGTCTTTGATAGAAGGAACTTCCGTTTCGAATGTAAAAGAGGTAGTCTCAATATATGGGGTATAAATTGCCAGAATACCGGCAGCATCTTCAGGTGTAGCTAAACGTATCAGGCTCATAGCCAAATGTCCGTTTTTTAATGCAAAAAGCCCCATTATAGGGGCTTTTTGTGTACGGGAGAGCAGACTTGAACTGCCGACCTTCGGGTTATGAATCCGATGCTCTAACCAGCTGAGCTACCCCCGCATTTACCATTCCGCACTTGTGGCATTCGGGCGGCAAAAATAGCCATTTCAGCCTAAAGTTTGAAATGAAATTTGGTCTTAATTTAGCACAATATGGCTGTTATCCGACTTGCAACACCTGCTGATGCTGAAGGCATACTCAATATTTATACCCCATATATTG
>JANMFO010000157.1:0-2674 GCA_031374245.1 Chitinophagaceae bacterium
GTCAGGACTTTTGTCTGCTCAATTATATTAGTCCAATCTCCCTTACTGTAAAATGCCCCACTCATACATTTTATCAACTGTGCTTTAAAAGTGGATGTGAACAGACCGCCGCTTGTACCCAAACCTGCAGACAGCTCCCCCTTTGATGCAGCTGCAATTAAAATTGCCTGCCGCCGGGGATTCATAAATAAATCAGCACAGTTATTTATATTCCAACCGATACCTGATGGACGTGTAGTAGGCAAACTGCTCCCTGGTATACTGCTAAGACCTACTTCAGTATTACAGCAATCACCTATTACAAGTGTCAGTCTTGGTTTCATATTATTTTTTATATCGCCAAAAATTTCTTCTATACTCATCGTAGAATTTGCATTAAATGGCAGATGATCACCCGGTCGCAAATCCAAAGATGGGTACATTGATGCCTTGCCCTTATCATTAAACCCGTGACCTGAATAATAAAATACAACAATATCGTTGGTACCCACTACCTTCTTGGTATCATTAATAGCCTGTACAACACTTGCTTTACTATACTTATCCCCGTAAATTTCATGCTTCGTAAGTTCAAAATTAAGTTTTCCTTCATATCCTTCTTTAAGCGTTCCAGCTACTTGTTCAAAAAAATAAGAGATCGCTTTCTTGTCTGCTTCGGTACTTGCACTAATGCTCGGATCGTTTGTATTTGCAACAACAATCAAATGTAGTTTGGCTTGACTTTGTTGTTGTGATAATGGTCTTACAGTTGCTACAATACGACTTTTATAAAATTCATCGTCCTTAGTAAAAAATAATTTTACCAAATCTTCAGTAAGATCTTCGTCATTTATTAGTTTGTAATCCGTAAAGGTGGCCTCATTTTCTTCTTCATTTGCATCTTCTGAGTATTCAGTTATCGAACTCAACTCATAAAATCCGGTTTTTTTATCCCGCACAAACCAAAACTCATCCGGAGTAATTGCTGCTGAGCCGAGAATTACTCTGGAATCGGACCCATGAAAAACAAGAATGCTACTATCAATCGCTTTGCCATCAGATGCTTTTTCCCCATAATAAGCTTCCTGCATAGTCATTTCTGTCAATTGCAATTCGTTATTTTCAGACCAGCGTACCCTGATTATCCCGGTACCATCGTCATACCTTAACAACATTGCTTTAAAAACTTGCTTATCAGCATCATCATCTCCATAGAAATAATCAAAGACAAAAATAGTTTGGGAGTATATAAGGCTGCTGAAAATCAAAAAAAGCGTCAGGAGGGCGGCTCTTAATTTCATGTAGGAAAGTTTTGGTGGATAAATCAGATTCTAAATTTACTTATCTGATACAAGATTTCAAAAAATATCTTTCCCATTTGATTAATACAGATATTGTTTCATAACATTAACCAATTCGTAAAATTTAAATTGAGTAAAATCAGCAGTTGAAAATAGTAAAACAGTTGGTAACAAAATTATTTTCCCAACGACTTATAAACAGGCTCCACTACTTTCTTGGATGGCAGAATAAACTCTCTTGGATGCCTTAAGAAATATTTACCCAAAATGCGGAAGAAACGGGGATATTGTGCAAAACGGATACCTCTTGATTTAACAGCCACCAAAAAAGCCAGTGAAAAACTGATAAGAAAATTGATAAACCCAATTGCCAGCACACCACCGCAAACAGCCAGCAGAAAATAAGGTGGAATATTTTCAACACCCAATCCGTACGCAGCAATGGCCGTGTTACCCGCCGCAATAGTAATGTGACGGATGTCGAAAGGAATACCAATTATTTTTCCCAATATACCTGCGAAGCCAAGAAAAAAACCAAGAGCAATATTTCCGATTAAGGCGCCGAAATTTTTTTCGATATAGTTGGCCAGTTTATCCAGTCGCTTAGGCGACATTGATATTTTTAATGCAGGATGTTTCTTCAACCGTTCTTTTATACGACCATACTGAATTTTATTTTGCCAGTAGCCAGCAATAATGCCACTTAGAAAAAGAAAGAAACCAGTAAAACCAGCATACAATAATGCAAGACTTCGCCATGGATGCTGGTCGTTCAGCATTTTCATGGCGGCATCACCTTCTGAAATTTTATAACCGAAT
Source organism: Chitinophagaceae bacterium (assembly GCA_031374245.1). GTDB lineage: Bacteria > Bacteroidota > Bacteroidia > Chitinophagales > Chitinophagaceae > JJ008. The sequence continues at coordinate 2,100 of JANMFO010000157.1, forward strand.
AACAGGTTGTATCCCCAGGCCAGTAAAAAAGTCAATGGAAAAACAATAATAAGGTTACCAAAAAAAGAAGCAATCTGGCTGCGGAAAACCTTGGCTACTGTTGCAGCCAGGTTATCAAGGTCTGGTTCTTCACCTAGTTTTTTTGTATCTAACGAACTGGCCACTGCACTGGCCGTAAAAGCCGGTTGCTTGGTAGCCAGCGTTGCTTTCGTTTCTTCAATTAAAATAAAACCGGAACTGTAATTTATACTGTATAAAAAACCAAGTGGAAACGGAGCCAGCTTTAGTTTTCCAATCAGGTTTTTAAAAATGGCAATAAAAGAAATAATAAAGCCGCCCCACATGGCACTCAATATCATCAGGTAAAAATCCTTACGGGTATCGGTTATATATTTATGCCCTTTCGTGCCTTTGTGTTCTGCAATCTGGTAAGCGAGGTAGCCAACACCCTGCGAAAGAAACTCCCGGATACTATTCTTTCTTTTTTCATTTCTAATCAGCAACCTGAAAATATCAACAAACCTGCCCGTGTCAAATGTATTGTCCGCATCCAATACATCTATCACCAATTGCAT
>JANMFO010000165.1:0-1671 GCA_031374245.1 Chitinophagaceae bacterium
TAAACTTTTCTTCACTTTCCTTTAATACATTTTCGACCTTTTTTTGCTCTGTTACGTCCCGGGCTGCGGCAAAAACTCCAAGAACATTTCCTTTATCATCTTTATACACAGAAGCATTGTATAATACATCTGTTAAATTTCCGTCCTTATGTTTTATCGTTAGCGGATAATCGGGCACAAATCCTTTCTCAAAAACCTGGAGATAACCTTCCCGTGCTTTCTCGGGTTCTGTAAAATAATTTGAAAAGTCGGTATCAATCAGTTTTTCACGTGGAATGCCAGTAACTTTTATGGAGGCTGCGTTCACATCTGTTATTTTTCCATCGGCACTAATCGTGACAAGAGGGTCTAAACTTGCTTCAATTAAACTACGGGCATATTGTGAAGATTTTTTTCTCTTGGTAATATCTTGAGAAACCAAAATGCTATAAACGGGCTTGGCTGGTTGAGTAGAATGGTCATAGAAGAATTGTTTATTAACCTTTAACCAACGAACCTCTCCCGAAGGCAATACAATGGGATGTTCTAATGCCATGTAGCCGCCACTATCGGGATTCATGGCTATGTTAATTTGAGCTTCTAACTCTGCTTTGATAGTAGGATGAAAAGTATCGTGCATCTGTTGGCGCGTAGCTTCCAATTGATTTTTAGGAAAGCCATACATCGCAGCACTTTCAGGCGAAAGTTGTACGGTATTGGTTATATAACTTATTTCTGAAAGAGCAATATTGGCAGTTCTCAAGCCTGCATTTAGACGTTCCTGGGTTTTAAGGAGTTCATCTTCAATTTGTTTTTGAATTGTAACATCCCGGGCTGCTGCAAAAACTCCAAGCACAATGCCGTTATCATCTTTGTAAACGGAAGCATTGTATAACACATCGGTAAGATTACCGTTTTTATGTTTTATCGTTAGTGGATAATCTGCCACAAAACCTTTTTCAAAAACCTTGCGATAGCCTTCCTGTGCTTTTTTAGGTTCGGTAAAATAATCTGAGAAATCTGTATCAATCAGTTTTTCCCGGGCCAAACCTGTAACTTTTATTGATGCTTCGTTCACATCTAAAATCTTTCCCTCTACACTGATCGTAACAAGCGGGTCTAAACTTGCTTCAATCAAACTACGGGCATAATTAGCAATGATTAACTCTGCTTCTCTTTTTTCTTTCTCTTCATTTTGAAAAGCTAATTCTTTATTGGCAATGACTAACTCGGCTGCCCGCTTTTCCTTTTCTTCATTTTCAAAGATTAATTTTTTATTGGCAACACCCAATTCCACAGCCCGCTTCTCTTTCTCTTCATTTTCAAAGACTAATTTTATATTGGCAACGCCCAATTCCGCAGCCCGCTTCTCTTTCTCTTCATTTTCAAAGACCAATTTTTTATTGGCTACGCCCAACTCTTCAGCCCGTTTTCCTTTTTCTTCATCCTGATACGCAAGCTCTTTATCGGCAATGCCCAACTCGGCAGCTCGTTTTCCTTTCTCTTCTTTTTGAAAAGCAAGTTCTTTATCAGCAATGATTAATTCTCCTGCCCGCTTCCCTTTTTCTTCATCTTGATAAGCAAGTTCGATGTTGGCAATACCCAATTCAGCAGCCCGTTTCCCTTTCTCTTCATCCTGAAAGACAAGCTCCTTCCGAACCAAAATTAATTCAGCAGAAAGTTTTTCATTCG
>JANMFO010000173.1:0-5288 GCA_031374245.1 Chitinophagaceae bacterium
AAATATACATTTTCATATTGAAGTACCACAGCCTCAACTTGCAGATTTTATAAGACAATCTTTAGCTCTTATTCTGTATTCCAGTTATGAAACTTTTGGCTGCGTAATTATTGAGGCGAATGCATGCGGTATCCCTGTAATCGTTAGCGATATTCCCGTTTTTCATGAAACGGTAACGGAAGGGATAAATGGAACTTTTGCAACAGTAAATAATCCACTGGTACTTGCAGAAAAAATGATTGAGGTGATAAATACCAAAGTAGCATTTGACATCAACAGTATTGCTGCCACAAGTTCAAAATATAGTTATGAAAAAGTGGGGAAGCAGTTCAGTGATTGGTACAGTGAAATACTTTCAAAAATTTAATTCGATTTCAGTTTATTTATCAGGGATACATAATCAGTCATAGCCTGCTCTTTTGTTTTTCCTTTTAATGCGGCCCATGCTTCATGTTTGGCTTTAGCTACAAAATCAAAGGGGTTGGAGGGAGGATCAGTATTTGCATCACCATCGCTGGCTTGTTTATAAAGAGAGTATAACTGGAGCAATGTATCATTGCTGGGACGGTCGGGAAGATTTTTGCTTTCTGCTGCTGCTGCAAAAAATTGTTCTTTTAATTCCATAGTGGTTTAATTTATGTGAATGTAAGAATTTTACACCACAGGGGAAATGGGCTTGTCTAAATAAATTTAATTGTTAGTTTGTTCTGGTGTTGTCAATAAATATCGATTGTACTTTGCGCCTGTCATTTATTGTTTTATAAAATTCTTCCAGGTAAGCTACCAGTTCTTTTCTTGCTTTTTCTTTCAGGGGAGAAAAATTCATAACAAGTGACAGGATAGCTTCTTTATGCTTTCTGTAAATTTCGAAAGTAGCCTGTAGCTCATCCATATTTCTTGTAAAACCCCTGTATACTCTTTCTTTTACTGTTTCTGTACCCAGCAGTTCACTGGGTAATGCATAGCCGGCGTTTACAAAACCTGAATGATCAAAATCATAAGGAACTACATAGGGTAGCGCCCCATTATTTTCTTTTTCAAAAATAAGTTTAGTGTTATGGTTGTTCGGAACAGACCAATCTCCATTACTGATCATATACTCAAACACAGCCACCATCGTCATAGTACTGCGGTCAGTACGTTCACTCTGCCACTGCTGGTCTTCTTTTTTTATACAACCATTCCTTCTGGCCATTTCTGCATCATCCTCAATTAAAAAAGCATATTGTGAAAAAGCTTTCATTTTACTCCGGCTGTCCTGGTAATTTACTTTTAGTAATCTTGCCCGAAAGCTTTTTGGTGTAAGCAGATTATAGATTTTATAAATCAGGTATTCCTTTAGTATTAATTGTTCATCATCACCTGCAGTGCCACAGCCAATAACCAACTTTAATTTTCCAAAATTATTAAGTTTTGGAGAAGTAGGATTGTGGAAATTCAACATTATAGGGGGAATGAGACAATTTTCCCGTCTGAAATGCCCTCTGGCATATAAACGGATACCTTCACTTATTACATTGCTATCCGGGAAACGCATCACCACACTGGCATCCTGGTAAACTTCCAGTTTTTTTTCTGTCTGTAACTTTTTTATATCTGTTGTCAGTGTCATGTCTATCAGGGCCTCATCAGTAAAAAATTTAATGCTGTCTACAGGGGCATTTTGTGCCCGGACAGAAATGATATTTAAAAGCAACAGGCAGGTAGCAGCTGCCAGCCATTTAATCTTTATCATATATCGATTATTGGATGGTTATAAAATTTGAATATGCAAAATTATTCAGTAAAGTTATCATGTGAAGAGTGGTTTAATCTTTTCTCGCATTATCCACAAATATGGACTTCGCCTTGCTTTCGTTGTTGATAGTTTTATAAAAATCATCCAGGTAATCAATTATATCTTTTTTTGTTTTAGGCTTTAACAGTTCAAATCCGTTAATAAGGGCATTGATGCTTTCTCTTTTTGACCTGAAAATATCCAGTGTACTTTTCACTTCAGGCATCGACCGTGAATACCCCCTGTACACTCTTTGTGTTACTGACGTAGTGCCTATTACATCACTGGGGATAGCATAATACGCATTTACTAAACCTGAATTATCAAAATCGTATGGTACAGGAAGTACTTTAGCCTTTTCATCATTCCTTGGGTAAATCATCTTGATATTGTGATTACCCGGAACAGACCAATCTGTATTACCAATCATGTATTCAAAAATGTCCACTTTATTCATCAGCGCAGGGTCGTTTTCATCAACAGCGAAAGCTACCTTTTTACTTGCTTTACAACCATTTCTTTTTGCCATGTCATCCACATCTTCCAGCAGGAAAGCGTATTGAGAATACGACTTCATCTTGCCCCTGCTGTCTTTATAAGTAACTTTTGCTAATCTTGCACGGAAACTTTTTTCTTCAAACAGGTTATATATTTTATAAATGATAAACTCTTTCAGTAATAATTGTTCATCAACACCTGAATTGGCGCAGCCCACAATAAGTTTCAACCTGCTTAATGGATATAGTTTTGGCGACGTTGTATTATGAAAATCAAGCATGATTGGTGGTAGCGCACAATTTACCCGTCTTGATTTTCCCCGTGCATATAATTGAATTTGTTCACTGATAACTGTATTGTCCGGGAAATGAAGAGAAATATCGGCAGGCTGATAAGTTTCTACATTTTCTTGTATCTGTAGCTTTCCAATATCCGTAGTCAGGGTCATTTCAATTAACCCATTGTCGGTAAAAAACTTAATACTGTCAACAGGCGAAGTTTGTGCCTGGATAGAAAAGGTATTTAATAGAAACAGACAAAGAAGTGTCAGCCATTTAATCTTTTTCATATTTGCTGGTTGTAGGTAATGAAATTTTTGATATCAGGAAATTACGAAAAAATTTAATAGCCCCGTTATTTCATCACTTCCTGAATAACATTGCCCACAGAGCCGCTTGGCATCTGGATATGCAGCATAGCAGCAATAGTAGCCGCAATATCAGTCATGTAAATCTCCCTGTTTGTTTTGCCCTGCTTTATCCCCCATCCGTACCACAGCAGGGGGATATGGGCATCGTAGGGATTCCACAAACCATGTGTGGTACCGGTGGCACTATAAGCATCTATATAGCCGGGTTGCAGTATAACCTGTATTTCTCCGTTGCGGCGGGGATAATATCCATTGTTCAGCATTTTTCTGATGGTTCCGTTTAGCGGTATTTCATTCAGATTTTCAAGTGCAAAGACCCTTGCAATGCCCGGATCGGCTGCTACTTTTTTGACTGTCCATTCAATCACTTGTTCCTCATCAATCTTGGCAGAATCAAGAGCAGGATGATTAAGGTGCAGCTGGTAATTATCATTGCTAACGATGATGTTATTTATTTTATACTTGGCATTCAGCCCATTATTCAGTTGCCTGGTTACATCAGCCATGAATACACGGCCACCGGGTAATTTGTTTTCCTGCGAAAATTCAGGTGTGTGTGCTACTCCATGGTCAGCAGAAAGAAAAACAGTGTATTGATTTTTACCCACTTTTTTATCCAAAAAATCTAGTGACTACCCAACTCTTTATCAAGCCTTAAAAAACCATCTTCAGATTCAACAGAGTTAGGGCCGAAAGTGTGGCCAATATAATCGGGAGAAGAATAACTGATAGCCAGGAAATCGGTGATATTGTCTGCACCCAATTGTTCAGCTGTTACTGCAGCTTTTGCAAACTCTGAAGTAAGAGTATTACCCATCGGAGTCGTTGCAATTTTTCCATAATCCTTACCGGAAAATTTAGTCAGGTCATATGGAAATGCAGCACCAAATGGTTTTGCCTCGTATTTTTTTTCGTCCTCGGTACTCTGTACATATGTATTGGAAGGATATAATAGGTTCCAGCCTTGCTGGTAATATTTGTCCACTAATTTCTGACCATTAAAATCATTTACCCATTTAGGTAGCTCATTCATATAATAGGTAGATGTAATCCAACTGCCAGCAGAGTTATCATACCAATAGGCAGCATTGGCACTATGTCCGGCAGGCAAAATGCTGCCACGGTCTTTCAACGAAACTCCCACCACTTTACTCCGAAAGTTGGTAGCTAATCTTAACTCATCACAAATAGAAGTAACCAGCATATTTCTCGGACTCATTTTCCCTAATGCAGTACTGCTGCCCACTGTATTTACTGTTTTATCTTCTACACAATAAACAGCTCTCATTTGTTCCCTGTCCCACCAGAAATTTCCTGTGATTCCGCTGATTGCAGGTACCGCTCCGGTATATATTGCACTATGGCCACAGGCTGTCACAGTTGGAGCATAAGGTATCAATGTGTTTTCGCAGGTGAAACCCTGGTTCAGCATCCTTTTAAAACCACCATTAGCGTCATATCTTTCATAATAGCGGTACAGATAATCCCATCGCATCTGATCAATGACAATGCCTATAACTAATTTAGGTCGTGTAATATTCTCTTGTGCCTGTAATGAGATACCAATTAGTAAAAGAAACACTACGGTTTTAAGTCTTTGCATGAAAGTATATTTCGACAAATGTACGGCTTTGAATGTTTTGAATTTGTTACCAAAAGCTTAGAAAAATTTGGTGGAATATCCTGATATTGGGTGTACAGAAATACCGATGCTGATAAAACAGGATGATACTTCAATTCCCGTTTTTGATACTACTTTACTTCATGCCACTGCAGCGGTTGATTTTGCATTAGAATAATATAATTATTTAATGGGAGTACAATGTTCTGAAAGTAGCTTAACCTTCCCGTTATTTTTAATAAGGGTAATGCTGCAACGCTGGCTGTCATTAAAAGGGGTGCCAAAATAGGAACCTTTTGCCCTCCATAATGTATTGACAACAGCAGTATTCCCATCTATTTTAATATCAAATTGCTGTCGTTGTACTGTATCCATTATGTAATCAGCTGAACCAGCAGTAAGTACTACATTTTTTCTGTCAAATATTCCTCCGGACTGGGTGAAGTAAATGTATGACGGCGATAAAACTGAATCCACCATTTTGGAATTTTTGTTCTTCCATCCGGTATCAAAATGCTGAATGGCAGCTGTCACTTCTTCACGGGTCAACGTCTCTTTTTGCCGGCAGGATTGGCTGATACAAATGATAAGAAGCGCTGCTAAATATATTTTTCTCATGCGCAGCAAAGGTAAGATTGCATATCTTTTGTTGTGAAAAAAGGTAAAGAAAATCAACCTTTCCGGAGCAGCTTCCAGAATGACAAGGAAGCGAAAATGGACAATCCACCTACCGCCCACCAGAG
>JANMFO010000177.1:0-6141 GCA_031374245.1 Chitinophagaceae bacterium
AAATATAATTACCGATACAAATTGTCATTACAAGGCTTAATGTCCACGGTTGTCCCTGGTTACCCGAGATACGGGGGCCGATATAAAAAGCAATAAAAAGAACCACAAAACTGTCTACAAACTGCGAAACAAGTGTGGAGCCGGTTGCCCTTAACCAGATATTTTTTTCACCCGTCATTTTTTTTATTTTATGAAAAATGAAAACATCTAATACCTGGCCGATTAGAAAAGCAACTAATGACCCAACGATTATCCATTGGCTTTGCCCAAAAATAGCCCGGTACGCTTTGTCTGCATCAGGCACACCCTGGCTGGCATAATTACCTACCCAAAAACCAGCCGGGGTAAGATGAATGGCCCCCTGGAACATGATGAAGGCATAAATAATAAGACCAATAGCAAGAAAAGAAAGAAACCGCACTCCTTTCATTCCATAATACTCATTGATAATATCTGTCATGATGAAAACAACAGGCCAAAGTAAAACACCGGCTGTGAGATTGAAAGAAAAAGAATTGCCAAATATGTTTAAGTCAGCAGGTTTAAAACCAAATGTTTCTTCCAGCGAAAAAAGTTTCACTCCCATCAACTCTGCTATGAGTGCATTAGCGATGAAAAAACCACCCAAAATAAGGAACAACCGGGTTGGTTTACTCTTGATGATAGTATGGATCATTCAGATAAAAGATAAAATAGATTAACAATAATAGAAATATCACATTGGCTGTTATCAGCCACAAAGGCACATATTCCCTGAGCTTTCTTTTTACTAAAAACACCACGATGTAACAAAGGTTCGTAACGGGAAGAATTATCATACCCATTGAATATCCAATGGTGATGACGGTGGATTCCAGTGTTGGATCATTTATACCCTTACTTAACAGTAAACTAAAGGAGATAATGAATGCAACACCGCAGATAAAGGCCAATCTTGACAAAAATAAAAGCCAGCGCATCGGGGATTTTAGTCTAAAATAGCATTATTTTGTCAGCCTAATATTGAAGAGTAATGAAAAATCCCCTGCTGAAAAAAATTCTCCCGCATTTCATCGCTGTAATTATTTTTCTCATCGTATCAATACTGTTTTGTAAGCCTGTACTGGAAGGTAATGTGCTGAACCAGCATGATACAGTCGGCTGGAAAGGTATGGCCCAGAATTCGTTTGAGTACAAAGAGAAAAACGGGCATTTCCCTTTATGGAACCCGAACCTTTTCAGCGGTATGCCTAACTACCAGGTGGCAATGGAAGGTAAAAGTGTTTTACCTGATATGACAAAAATATTTTCGCTGGGAATGCCTAAACCAATCAACTTCTTTTTTCTCGCCTGTATTTGTTTTTATATACTTTGTTTAGCATTACGTATAAGACCAGCAGTTGCTATCTTATGTGCACTTGCTTATTCATTTTCTACTTACAATCCCGTTCTTGTTAATGCGGGACATGATACACAGGTACTGGCAACAGCTTTTATGCCTTTATTATTAGCAGGTCTTATCTGCACATTTGAAAAAAAATACTGGCTGGGTCTTGCATTGACTACCTATGCTACTTACCAACAGATTGGGGTAAACCACCTGCAGGTTAGTTATTATTTTCTACTCGTAGCAATTGCCATTACACTCAGCTACCTGTTTATATGGATAAAAAATAAAGAGTGGAAGCATATAGGTATTGCTGCAGGTGTCACAATCATTGCAGCCATTGTTGGCCTGGCCGGAAATGCATTGTCACTAATGACAACTTCTGAATATGCCGCCTATACTATGCGTGGCGGTAAAGAGATTACAATAGAAGGAGATTCTGTAAAAACTGCCAAAACATCCGGCCTGGATACATCGTATGCATTTCAGTATAGTCTTGGGAAAGCTGAAACTGTTACATTGTTAATGCCTAATGCCTTTGGAGGTTCCAGCAGTAAAATGACTGGCGAAAGTTCACATGTGGTTAGTAAACTAACTGACAAAGGTATTCCTGAAGCTGATGCCCAGCAATTGGCCCAAAGTCTTCCCAGATATTGGGGTCTGCTTTATACATCCGGCCCGGCATACCTTGGTGTTATCATCTGCCTGCTGGGCTTAATAGGTTTTGTTATTGTAAAAACACCTTTACGCTGGGGACTTCTCGCTGCTACTCTCTTGGGAATATTGATGTCGTGGGGTAAATATTTACCCGGCTTCAATACATTTTTATTTGAACACCTTCCAATGTATAATAAGTTCAGGTCGCCGGCATTTGCACAGGTAATCCCACAGTTTACTATTACCATTATTGCTGCGTTATCATTACAAAAAATATTGTTTGAAGAAAAGAGTAAAGACTTACTGAAAGCTGATTTCAAAAAAATATTATATACAATCGGAGGATTATTTGCATTGCTGGGAATGATGTATTTGGCATTAGACTACAGCTCTCCAAATGATCAGGGCATCAGAGATTATCTTTTACAGGCAACAAAGAACAATGATGAAATAGCAAGAAGTGTGATATCAGGATTAAAAGCAGATCGTAAGGCCCTGTTTGGCGGTCAGTTATTACGATCATTAGGGTTTGCAGTACTTTTGATAGGTATCTTATATATGTATCTGAAAAATTACCTGAAGCCTTCAATCGTTGCCATTATTTTAATCGTAATCAGCACACTTGAGTTAACAATAGTTAGTAAAGAATATCTTCCGGAAGAAAGCTATATGTCTGCCGATGATTTTACCAGCACCAATTTTACACCTTCGGCTATAGACCAGCAAATCTTACAGGATAAAAATACTAATTACAGGGTATTCAATATGGCTGGCGATGCTTATAATGAATCCCGTACATCTTATTTCCATAAATCCATAGGCGGCTACCACCCTGCCAAGTTGCGTATATACCAGGATGTGATAGAAAAGTATTTATCAGCAAGACCTAATCCTGCTGTATTAAATATGCTGAATGCAAAATATATTGTTGTGCAGGATCCGCAATCGGGTCAAAACAGTTTGATTAATAACCCGGATACTTTTGGTCCATGTTGGTTGGTTAAAAATGTAAAACTGGTAGATAGTCGTGTGGCAGCTATTGTTGCATTGGGCAACACCAACTTAAAAGACACAGCTATCGTTGAACAAACATTCAGCAAAAATGTGGTACAACCTCAGTGGGATTCCACTTCATTTGTAAAAATGACCAAATTTGATAATGATGCGATAGAATATGAAGCAAATTGCAACGGGCCACAGTTTGCCGTATTCAGTGAAATATATTACCCGGTAGGATGGAATGCATACGTTGATGGTAAGAAGACCGATTACTCCAACGTTAATTATATACTCCGTGGTTTATCACTGACTGCTGGAAAACATACGGTGAAGTTTGCCTTTGAACCAGCATCAGTAAAGAAAGGCACTTCGATAATGTTTATCTCCTCCATTCTTATCCTGCTGATATTCGTTGGCGGATTATTTATGGCATGGAAAGAAAGCAACCGGAAGAACCCGCAGGAAGTAAAAACAACCTGAAAGGGCAATGAATAAAGTACTTGCAATAGCCCCTTATGCTTTCCTGCCCTATTCATCAGGTGGGCAAAAGTTTATTGCACAATTTTTAGAATATCTGGGCAAAGAAGTTGACCTGACTGTTATCAGTGTAGCAGCCAATGATTTTTCTCTTGCTAAAACATACAAGGCTATTCCCCTTTTAAAAAAATCATTCTCCCGTTATTTTGACTTTAGTCTTGTTTCAAAAATTTCTACCCTTATTCAACAAGAAGGGTTTGATACCATAATTTGGGAACACCCGTATTATGCGTGGCTGGCCTTTCGGGTAAGAAAAAGAACGGGGGTAAAAACAATCATTCAAACACATAATATCGAATACCAACGGTTTCATTCCACCGGCAGATGGTGGTGGCCTATTCTAAAAGTATACGAAAAATGGAGTTTTAAAAAAGCAGATGGCATATTTTTTATAAGCCCGGAAGACAAGGAATTTGCCATTACTAACTGGAAGATTAAAAAAGAAAAATGTATTGACGTTCCGTTTGGTATTGAAATAAAAAACTACCCGGAAGATAAAGCAGCAGCAAGTGATAGTGTAGCTGAAAAACATTTAATAAGCAAAGAAGAAAAAATTCTTTTATTCAATGGAGTGCTTGACTTCAAACCCAACCTGGATGCATTAAAAATTATACTGGATAAAATCAATCCATTATTGCTTTCACAGCATGCCTTCAGGTACAAAATAATTATCTGTGGTAAGAAGCTACCGCAAGAGATGGACTCTTTAAAAGAATATACAGATAAAAATATCATCTTCGCCGGGTTTGTGCCTGATATTGAAACCTATTTTAAAGCGGCGGATATTTTTATGAACCCTGTGCAAAGCGGCGGTGGTATTAAAACAAAAATGGTGGAAGCGATTGCAAATGGTACGACTGTAATAGCTACCAAAACCGGAGCAGCCGGCATTGATGTCTCTGCATGTGGTAATAAACTAATTATTGTTCCTGATAATGATTGGACTGCTTTTTCAAAAGTTATTTTGAATAATGCTGATGACACTTCTAAAACTCCTCAACTATATTACAATCATTACCACTGGGAAAATATTATAAAAAACTTGATTACCCGATTAGCGGATTAACCGGCCTGTAAGACGATAAGCAATTGATTTAATAAAGTTTCTCCCTCCCTCTTTCGCTACATAAATCAGTTTGAAGACAAAATAATAAAAACCTCTGCCCTTTCTCAGCCGCATTATTTCCAGTTCATGTTTCATCATTTTTTTTCTCAATGCTAACTGCTTAGAAATATCTGTACTACCACTATTTATATGAATGATAGTACTACCGGAGTAGAAAATAATTTTGTAGCCCAAGTTTTTAATTTGTTCGCACCATAGCTGATCCTCGGCATACATAAAGAACCGATCGTCCAGTTTTTTACCTGGCATTTGTTCCAATACTCTTTTAGGGAAAAGAAAAAAAGCCCCGTTTACCCAATCACATTCCATATCAGCATCATGCCGGAAATATTTGCCCAGCATCCTGTTTGCCCGTTTCCTGTATGGTATCAATAGCGGAATAAAGCGAAACAGATCAAGCAGCTCCCAACTGATACTTCTGAAACGCCGGGCTGAATATTGTATACCTCCATCGGGATAAGTCATCCTGCACCCCAGTACTCCAATATCATTTCGTTGCTTCATAACATCGATACATATGCTAATCGTATTATCCTGTAAAACAGTATCACTGTTCAGTAATATAATATAGTCCCCGGTAGCTTTTTCAATTCCCAGGTTGTTACCACAAGCAAAGCCACCGTTCGTATCACTTTTGATTAGAATTATATGAGGAAATTCCAGTAAGAACTTGTCTGCATCTGCTTCAGTAGAAGCATTATCTACTACTATTATTTCATACGCAACACCATGAGTCTGCCCAATTACTGAACGGATACAATTACTGGTTAAAGTAAAGGTGTTGTAGTTTATGATGATAATAGAAACCATACTTAGTTACAAACTATATTCAATTATTTCATTATTGGCGTTGGGAACACTTTTTTAAAGCTAAGGAAAACAAACCTGGTAAAGGCATTACTGTCGATCATTTTAGCCAATCTAATACTGAATATTTTATCAGGGTTAAATGTATCCTCTATTTCCAATAACCTGGCATACTGCTTACAGTTATTGATAAATTCCTTTACAGTCAAACCGTTTCTTTTTCTTATAGGTGTTCTTAACAAACGATGAGAAAGACCCCTGCAATAAAACGCCAGGAACTCACCGGCATTCTTTGTAATAACTATATCAAAACTTTCCTTCTCCTTCTTTAAGCTATTAAGGAAATAAATAAATTTTTCAAATGCCTGATGAAACTTTGTATCAGGAGAAACCGTGGTTGTACTTTGATGAAGGCGAAATGAAAAACATTCTTTAGCTGAAGTTGCTTTATAACTTATTTTACTCAGGTTAATCCATAATTCAAAATCAGCAAATAACAAATTGGGGTAAGGCGGAATTCCGCCAAGTGAATCATAATCTTTTGATCGCATCATAAAACCCGTTCCCATTACATCAATTTCTTTCAACAGAAATTTTTTAAGGAAATCTTCCGCTGATTCAACTTCAGACATTGGCTTGCAATTTCTGA
>JANMFO010000187.1:0-2283 GCA_031374245.1 Chitinophagaceae bacterium
CGCCAGCATATAAAGCCCTTACCCTGCGAAAATGTTCGAATGTTAGCCTGTCAATAGTAAGCTGAATATCTGAATAACGCCTATTATAAGCATTTACTGCACTATCGGTAATCGTTGAATCTTTTACAAGAGCAAAGAAAGCTGACTTAGCCGAACGAACAGAATCAAACAACGGCTTGGTTGATTTAAAGTATTCTTCTCTGAATTTCAGATGTTCTTTTTTTTGCTGTTCAGTCATATTCAATTCTTTTGCCATTGTTTCAAATGGATCGCCTTTTCCACCGGAGCGTCTCCCATCATACCTATCTTTTCCTTTCACCATAAATATCACCAAAGCAATATTTGTAATCAGAAGTAGGATAACAGCAATAGAAAGAATTTTATTATTGGATTTCATTTTACTTATCCTGGTTTAAATCGTACAGATTGGCACTATTATCATTAAGGGCATACTCAGCGGCTACAGATTGGAATGTATCGGTATCTGCAATTGTATCCTCCCTGGTATTATTCTGCCCACTAAAAATAACAGCGGCATTCACTAATATTACAACTACCAATGCAGCCATTGCATACACGGGGCGAAGTACCCATGATTTTGCTCCAACTGGTTCATAACCTTTCTCCATCCTGGCCTTCAGGCGGGTATAGAAGAAATCAGATGCAACGGCTTTTTGGACACCATCAAGGCTACTCAAAATGTCTTCTACTTTCTTATTTTGTTCTTTATTCATAATACATAGGTTTTGACGTTAGCATCTATAAAAACCTTCGTCCTCTAAATTACTCAGCCGCTTTCTTTTTCCAGCATTTTCCTCAAATTTTGTTTAGCCCTGTGCATCAATGATTCCACAGCTGCTATGGAAGTCTGCATTACTTCACTTACTTCCTGATAACTAAGGTCTTCCAGCTTATGCAGCGTAAAAGCTGTTTTCTGGTTTTCAGGCAATTGGTCAATTGCTTTAAAGAGTTTAGCAGCGTTTTCTTTTCTGTCTAAAGCCACCCCGGGATGATTAAAATCAGGTATTTCGTAAAGTGGTTCATTCCCATCCCCAAACAGGCGTTGAATAAAACCAAACCTCTTCTTACTCTTACGGCTTCTTAAAAGGTCGAGGGACCGGGTGGTGGCAATCCGGTACAGCCAGGTTGATAGTTTCGACTCGCCTTTAAAGCTGTGAATGGAACGATAAACCTGTATAAAAACCTCTTGTGCCACATCTTCGGCATCTTCCGCATTTTGTACGATACCAATGGCAGTGTTGAAAACCCTGTCCTTGTAGTTATCTACCACGTACTTAAATGCAGATTCATCACCATTGCGAAGACCTTGTATCAGTTCAATTTCATTCAACAGTTGGAAGGTTTGGGTTTTGACGCTGTAACTTACGAAAATAGGTTGTTTATAAATGCTAAAAGACAGTGTAATACTGTCTTTTAAGAGTGGTCCCGGCAAGAATCGAACTTGCATCTAGAGTTTAGGAAACGCCTATTCTATCCATTGAACTACGGGACCAATGGGCGGCAAAAGTAACCGATTTACACGTTATCTTACGCCTTACAATACTGTTATATGAAAAAAAATCTTCTGCCGTCATTAGTTTTTTCTCCTTTAAAAGTACTGCACAGACTGTAAAAAAACGACTATAAACTATACTGCTATTTATGTAGTGGACGCAAAGGGTAGTTCTTGGTTTTATCAAACTATCATTAATCTCGACACTATAGCAGAGCCTTTTCATGATGGTAAGCATGCCTGGTTCAGGATTGGGGCGGGCATTGCCCTTCATATAATACAGGGAGCAGAGACAAAAAAGGAATATTACAAAAACCAACACAACTGTTTTAGTGTGGCATCCGTAGGTGATTTTATTAAAATTCTTCAAAAAAATAATATTGCCTGGGAAGACAGGGACGGGACAAAAATGGCAGTAACAACCCGTGTAGATGGAGTAAAACAAATCTGGCTGCAAGACCCGAATGGCTATTGGCTTGAAATCAATGACGCCAAAGAGTAAAAAAGCTTATTTCTTGCAAGACCTTATCTTTGCCCCCCTTAAATGAAGTGATATGAACATTTACAATCTCCTTATTAAATACCGTCTCTGGATTGGATTGGTGTTGGTTGCTCTTGGTATTTATGTAAACTATGCAGCTGGATTTTGGCCGGCATTCCCCTTATATCTTGTCGGCGTTATTCTGATATTGGGGCATTTCTTTTTCGGACCACTGCGGTTGATACAGACATATATGGAAGAAGGTGATATGGATGGTGCTGAAAAAGTA
>JANMFO010000197.1:0-1501 GCA_031374245.1 Chitinophagaceae bacterium
TCAGCCCTTCGGTAAAAAGAACTGTTTTCTTATAGTTCGTTACTAACCCCTCCGGTAATGAAACCTTAGCTAAGTACCCACTGTCAGAGGGAATGTTCTTGATATATTCTGTAAGCTTCCCCTTTTTTCGAGCCACTCCAAATTAGAGTTTTTTTGTTTTTTAGTAATTCTAGGGAAACGGATTAATAAAAAACTGGTGGAACATTTCCCAACGAATCATGCGGTCTTTCATAGTTATAATCCTGCTGCCATTCCTGCGCCATTTGTCTGACTTCTGGCAAGCTGTAAAACAAATAAGCATCCAGTAATTCTTTTCTCAAAGAGCCATTGTTGCGTTCTACAAACCCATTCTGCATCGGTTTGCCTGGCTGTATGAACTGCAACCTGATTTGCTTATCATCACACCATTGTTGCAGCCTGTCACTGATAAATTCTGGGCCATTGTCTACTCTGATTGTTTGTGGTGTTGCTCTTTTTTCAATTAATTTTTGAAGTGTTCTGATGACCCGTAAAGCTGGCAATGAGGTATCAATTTCAATGGCCAGTGATTCTCTGTTGTAATCATCGATAATATTTAATAATCTGAATCTTCTTCCATCCACCAAACTATCACACATAAAGTCCATACTCCAACCCTGGTTAACAGCTGCCGGTATTACCAATGGTTCTTTGATCCGTTGTGGTAACCTTTTCTTTGCTCTCCTTCTTACATTTAATCTTAGCAGAGTGTACACCCGGTAAAGCCGTTTGTGATTACAACCATATCCTTTTCTTCTTAACCGGTAATAACATTTCCAAAAACCAATCGTTGGATGTTTGTCCACCAATTCACGCAATGCTTCAATCAAAGAGCTATCGTCCTTCAGCTTTTTCTGATACATCAATACTGAACGGGGCAACGATACCAGTTTACAGGCCCGACGGACACTCAACTTTTCCTGCACTAACATGACTGCTACCTCCCGTTTGTCGTCAGGCCGCCGTACTTTTTTTCAAGCACTGTTTTAATAGCATCAATTTCCAGTGTCTGATTGGCTACAATACGTTTTAGACGACCGTTTTCTTCCTCCAAATCTTTCA
This sequence comes from Chitinophagaceae bacterium, assembly GCA_031374245.1. Classification (GTDB taxonomy): domain Bacteria; phylum Bacteroidota; class Bacteroidia; order Chitinophagales; family Chitinophagaceae; genus JJ008. The sequence goes on from JANMFO010000197.1 coordinate 1,081, forward strand.
TTCGCTTAACATCACTGACCTGCATACCGCCATACTTTGCTTTCCAATTGTAAAATGTAGCATCACTGATGCCATGTTCCCGGCTGATATCTTTAACTGACTTACCAACTTCCTGCTGGTGTAAAATGGACACAATCTGTGCCTCCGTAAATCTTTTCTTTTTCATAATTGAACCATTTAAGTTAGAGAATAATCTCTAATTCAAATTGGCCAACTTTTGGGGAAGCTTACACTAATAATAAAAGTGTCTAACCTATTCTTCATTTAACAAGTTAGCAAAATGATTAGATGGAAAGAAATATCCGGGTATGAGTGATATTATATGATTAGTGAAACTGGATTAGTAAAAAGTATGGAAAGGCAAGTTCAATTAAAGAAGGGGACCAGGAAAGTAACAGAAAAGATAATAAGTAGTAGAGTT
>JANMFO010000213.1:0-2235 GCA_031374245.1 Chitinophagaceae bacterium
TTTATCGCCATAACCATTATCTCCTTTATCCTGGTCAGCAACATCTAATTGCTGAGGGCTTGTGCGGTCTGGCATTCGATTGCTTGTTTGATAATTTGCATTGTTTACACTGCTATGTTCATTCTCATCTAACTGCAACCATAAATAGCTGAGTACTTCGGGTGAGTTATTAAAGTAAGTAATAGTTTCACTTCCGGTTAGCTTAAGATTTTTTTCATCCAAATCACATTTAATATCATAATCAACCCGCTGCTGCCAGTATTTTGGGCCGGGTGTGCCGCTGGCAGTGCGTTGTTCATTCGGCGTTGGTAAAATAGTTCCCAGCTGCTCAAATTTATTGGCATGGTTGGAACTGGAATTATTCTGACTCTGTGCCCGGGTACTACTTGTCGTAAGTACGAGTAACAATAAGTTCAATAACAGGATTTTTTTCATGTGTTTGTTTATAGAGGTAATCGTTCAATTGCTATTTTAAGGGCAAGACTGAATACACCAGCGGATAAAAAAATTACCCAGTCACGGCGGTTTACTTTCAGCATATTTACAATAAGGTATGCTACCAGTAATAAAACAGTTACTACAACTATTTGTCCGGCTTCCAATCCCACATTAAAACCAAATAATCCCCAGCCGATACTTTGGTCTTCTGCCAGAATAAACCGGATAGTATTAGCAAAACCCATTCCATGTATCAATCCGAAGGACAAGGCTAAAAAATAATTGATGCGGATGGATTTTGGAGTAAATTTTTTTTGAAACAGATTGCTGAAAGCGGTTATAATAATAGTACACGGAATAAGAAATTCAACCCATTTGGTACTAAACCGTATCACATCCAGAATACTTAATGCTAATGTAAGTGAATGGCCGATGGTAAAAGCTGTTACCAGTATCAATACCTGTCTCCAGTCTTTTAATAAATAGATAGCGGCAAGTGCTGCGATAAAGAGCAAATGGTCAAGGGCATTCCAACTCATGATATGTTCCCAGCCCAGCCCAAAATAAAATTTAAAATCACCCATATAATTTATCCAAACAGCTTGAAACTATTGCCCTATTTTTAACGTCCTGTTGGATGTGGGCTTCAAAATAAGCCAGACTTTTGTAACTGAGAAAATTATTGTTTCAATGGCTGCATCTGTTTTTAAATGGTTATTACTGCCCCTGGCGGGTATTGTTTTGGTGGCTGGCAAAAAACCACTGCCGCACCCCTTTCATGTAAGTGTGATTGAAATCAACCATAATGCCACGGATAAAACGCTGGAGATAAGCTGTAAAATTTTCACCGATGATTTTGAAAAAGTGCTGGCAAAAAATTATAAGGCAAAGACAGATCTTATTAATCCGCCCAATAAAGCTACCATGGATACACTGGTTAAAAAATATATCCTCACCCATTTGTCAATAAAAGCTGATGGACGGTCGCTTGCTATTCAATACGTTGGTTTTGAAAATGAAAATGAAGCGGTTTTCAGTTATATAGAAGTTGGCAATGTACTTGCTGTAAAAAAGATAGAAGTATCAACAAACATTATGTACGACATGTTTGACGACCAGGTTAATATCATTCATACAATAGTAGGAGGAAAAAGAATAAGTAATAAACTGGAATACCCGAATAAGGAAACTGTATTTAACTTTTAATCTTCCATATCTTCTTTCAATTCTTCACTCAGCGTCACCAGCAATTTGTCAATACGATGGCTGTCCATATCAATCACTTCAATTTTAAAACCTTTCCAGTTTAGCTTGTCGCCGGGCTTTGGTATACGTTCCAGTTGATGCAATATAAATCCGGCTAAGGTGTCAAAATCATGTTCGCCTTCATTCATCCATTCTGCTTTTTCAAAGCGGGTAAGGAAATCGTAAAAAGGTATCTGTCCATCAACTAAATAAGTGCCATCTTCCCGTTCTCTTATTTCGTAATCAGGTACATCGGGTTGCGGCATATCACCAACAATAGCTTCCAGTATATCATTCAATGTGATTAGTCCTAAAATAGTTCCGTATTCATCTACAATAAAACAGGAGTGTAATCTCGATTCTTTAAATTTTTCTAATACCTGATACGGTGAATTATTTTCCGGAACAAACAACGCCGGTTGCATCAGGTCTTTAAACAAAGTGCTGTCGGGGCTTACATACAGGTCTTTGATAGAAACTACTCCCCTCAGGTTGTCGATTTCTCCATCACAAATCGGGTACACCGAATGCGGTTCTCCAATAATTTTTTCT
>JANMFO010000214.1:0-7093 GCA_031374245.1 Chitinophagaceae bacterium
ATTTACAATAACTGCCGGTGCAGGCCCTGCTATCGGCACACAACCATTACCACAAACAGTATGCGCAGGTGCGGATGCTACTTTCGCAGTAGTTGCTACCGGCACTTATCAATGGCAGGTGAGTACGGCTGCTGTACCGGCATTTACAAATATCGGCGGTGCTACTTCAGCTTCTTATACTGTTACAGGTGCTACTGCTGGTTTAAATGGTAATCAATACCGTTGCGTGGTAAGCAGTCAGTGCGGAAGTACAAACTCTAACCCGGCTTTGTTAACTGTAAACACAGCACCGGCTATAGCAACCAATCCACAGAGCGTTACCTTGTGTGCAGGCAGTAATAATACATTTACAGTAGCTGCAACAGGATCAGGTCTTACTTATCAATGGCAGATGAGTACAATAGCTGTACCTGCTTTTACAGATATTCCAACTGCTACCTCAGCAAGCTATACCGTAACTGGTATTACAGCCGGCATGAATGCTAATCAATATCGTTGTGTGGTATCAGGTACATGCACACCGCCTGCTACATCCAATGCTGCTACACTTACGGTGGTAACTTCTGTTACAGTAACGAGCCAACCGGCCAGCATAGCTGTATGTGACGGAGGCAATACCAGCTTCACCGTTGCGGGAAGCGGAACAGGAGTTATTTATCAATGGCAGGTAAACCCGGGAACAGGATTTGTAAATATTACTAATGGAGTACCTTATTCAGGAGCAACAACTGCAACACTTTCTATTACAGGTGCAACTACCGCATTGAATACTTATCAGTATCGTTGCCAGTTATCAAATGCTACCTGTACTACACCGGGAATATCCAATGCTGCTACACTTACTGTAAATACATTGCCAGTTATTTCAACCAATCCTGTAAGTGTAACTATTTGTGTGGGTGCGAACAACACATTCAGTGTTGCAGCTACAGGTACCGGCATTACTTATCAATGGCAGATGAATACAACTGCAGCACCAACCTTTGTTGATATTGCAACTGCAACGGCTAATACTTATACGGTTAGCAGTGTAACAGCAGGAATGAATGGTAATCAATACCGTTGTGTAGTAACAGGAACCTGTGCACCAGCGGCTACATCTGCTGCGGCTGCATTAACAGTAATAAGTCCTGTTGTTATAACAACTCAACCCATTGCTGCTGAAATATGTTCAGGAAGCAATACCAGCTTTACAGTAGCTGGCAACAGTTCTCAAACAATAAGTTACCAATGGCAGGTAAGTACTGGTGCTTTGCCTGCATTTACCAATATTGCTGGTGCCACATCTGCTACATTATCACTTACTGCTGCAACAACCGGAATGAGTGGTAATCAATATCGTGTACAGTTATCGAATACAACCTGTACTGCTCCTGTAGCTTCCAATGCTGCAGTGCTTACAGTTCGTCAGTTGCCAACAGTTGGGTTAACAGCTGCTCCGTTATTGAGTTTATTGCCCGGTAAGATAACTACACTTACAGCAACACCAAGTGCACAGACAACAGGTACATTAACTACTTCATGGTATAAGAATGGTACAGCTATTACCAATACAGGCAATACCCGTATCATCAATGTGGAGAATATCGGTACGTACCGGGTAGATATACAGGAAGTGTTTAGCACCGGCCGTGTATGTTCTAATCAATCAGCAAATGTGGTGATAGATGCTGAAGTAAGTGCCAGGCTGTTCATCTTCCCTTCACCTAACGATGGACAGTTCACTGTTTCTTATTACAACAATGGCGGTAACAGTACATCCAGAACAGTAACAGTGTATGATTCAAAAGGCGACAGGGTACGTCATAAAACATTTACCGTTGCCGGTCCTTATACTTTACTCGGTATTGATATAAGAGGAACACAGAAAGGAATTTATTATGTGGTAGTAGGAGATGCCAATGGTAAAGTATTGGCTAATGGAAAAGTGGCGGTGCAATAATTTTACTGAATAGTTTTAATAAGAAGAGGGCTGCATATATTGCAGCCCTCTTCTTTATTCAACCGGTTAATTAGTTGGCTCGTAAAATATAATTTCTTCTATTCTTTTTTTAACAGATAATCGATTTATAAAAGGATAAAATATTTTCTGTTTGGCAAAGAGGGTTATGTATACCTGTCTAAAGTGCCATGACCTGCCGCATAGATTAATAGTTAAATGTCAACCCAAATCCTAACCCCATGTCACTGTCGTAATGAGTCCGTATAGAAAGGTTACGGGTAAAAATGTAATTGAGCCCTGCCATGTATTCTTTGTCGGTGTTAACCATGAAAGCAAAACGAAGCCGTTTGGTTACAGGAATATCTTCCCTCATTAATTGTATACGAACGATGCCGTCAGTGAAAATCTCTGTCTGGAAACGAACCAACATTGGTAAAGTATAATTTACACCAACACTTAGTACCGCTCTGTTGTCTTTTGTATTTGTCTGCCCAAAAATATTTTTTTCCTGTTCGTCAATACCCATTTTTCTATAACGCCAGTCAAACCCAACAAATGGCATGAGCCATTGCGTTTTTCCTAAGTACCTGCCAACATGTGTTTCAGTTTCGTAGCCGTGCATATCGTGATAACCCAAACGCCATTCGCTGCCAATACTCCAGCGAGTGTTCTGCAACATCATTTCTCCGTCATTGCCATTCGTTGCCACATCATTTTGAAACATAAAGTGCATTTTTCTGTCGTCTGCAAAAAGTTTTCGTTGTGCCAGTTTGGGATTCGGAATTAAAGGATTGGGTGCTTGATTTTCATAACTAAACACTCTGCCCATTCCACTCATCATGTGGTATAAAATATGACAATGAAAAAACCAATTGCCTTCAGCATTGGCATTAAATTCCAGTGTATCAGTCTCCATTGGCATAATGTCAATAATGTTTTTTAAAGGCGCATAATCACCTTGACCGTTTAATACCCGGAAATCATGGCCATGCAGGTGCATCGGATGCCGCATCATAGAACCGTTATAAATAATCAGCCGCAGGTTTTCTCCTTTCTTCACTAAAATTTTATCTGCTTCTGATACAACTTTATTGTCTAAGCTCCATACATAACGGTTCATGTTCCCGGTCAACTCAAATTTTAAAACTTTTGTTGTTGAAACAGGTAATGTTGTTTTTTCAGGAGATTTAAGCATAGCATAGTTCAGGGTAACAATATCTGACAGTGCGTTACTATTATATTGGTTTGAACTCATATCCATGCCCTGCATCGTATCATCTGCTTTCTTATTTTCCTCTCCGGTAATTTCAGGATACATTACCACATTCATATCCATTTGGTTCAGGCTCATACTCATTCCCATATCATCCAAATCACCATTCATTTTCATCATGCCGTTCATCATCTTCATACCCTCAAAATATTTCAGCCGTGGCATGGGGGAAATGAGTTGTTTAATTCCATTTCCAATATATATGGAAGCTGAATTTGTTCTATCCTCGGTAGTTGCCAGTAATTCATACGATGTACTGTCGGCAGGAATAGTAATAACAATATCATAAGTTTCTGAAACGGCAATAATTAACCTGTCCACTTCAACAGGTTCTACATCATTCCCATCGCTGGCAACAACCGTTATTTTACCGCCTGCATACCGGAGCCAGAAATAGGATGAAGCACCGCCATTTGAAATCCGTAACCTTATTTTATCTCCCCCTTTCAAGAGCTTGCCATTTACTTCGCTAATAGTTGATTCCGGTTTCCCATTCATAAATATCCTGTCATAATACACATCACTTACATCCATTGCCAGCATACGTTTCCATTCATTTTGCAATTTGGTTTTAAAATGACCCGCCTTGCCTGCTTCCGCATAACTCTGTACTGCATTTTTCTTTAATGCAAACCAATCAGTAGCATTGTGCAGCATCCGGTGTACATTTTCTGGTTTGTAATCTGTCCATTCACTTAAAACAATCGGCACGGTTGGAATCTCAAACTCTTCTCTTTTATTCATAATAAAAGAACCGTACATGCCTATTTGCTCCTGTAAACCTGAATGACTGTGATACCAGTGTGTACCATGTTGAATGATTGGAAACTTGTAAAGATGAGTAGTGCCTGGTTTGATAGGCATTTGTGTAAGATTAGGTACCCCGTCTTCTTTGTTTGGTAAAAACAAACCATGCCAGTGCAGGGAAGTTTCTTCTTTTAAATTATTGTGAACATAAATTTCTGCCGTGTCTCCTTCTGTAAACGTCAGTGTTGGCATCGGAATTTGTCCGTTTACTGCAATAGCCCTTTTTGATTTGCCAGTAAAGTTTACAATGGTATCGTTTATATACAAGTCGTAACGAACGGTACGGGGTGGGGTGTTGTTGACGATCGTTTTGGAAAGACCTGCTTTTAACATAGCAGTATTGGCAGTTGCATCTGTTTTTTCCGGACTTTCTGAGTTTCCTTTTGGTTTTTCTTTTACCAATGGCATCCCACATTTCGGACAGTTGCCGGGATTGTCAGCATGTATTTCCGGGTGCATAGGACAAGTATAGGTTACCGGTTGTAGTACATCAGCAATTGGCACCCTCACAGTGTCTTTTACTTCATTTACAACAGGCTTTACTTTTACAGTGTCCTTTTGAACATTTACAGGTTCCGGCTTTTTTACAGCTGGCTTCTTTACAGGTTTGGGTTTTTCCTTTACCAATGTCATTCCACACTTAGGGCAATTTCCTGGCTTGGTAGCATGTATTTCCGGGTGCATGGGGCAGGTGTAGGTTACAGATTGAACCGGCGTTGCCTCTTTTTTTGACAGTTCCATTCCTTTCATTTCATGTCCAAATAAAGAGATAGATGTTGTTATTCCAAAAAGTATAAAAAATATTTTTTTCATCTGTCAAATTTAAATTAGCCAATAGAAAAGAATCAAGACTGTATATCAAAAAAGCATGCTTGCCAGTTTTATAGTTTTGTTTTTGCTATCCGTCCAGGCAAAGATTAATTTGTTACCGGCTTTTGTCATTTGCGGAAAACCGCTTGATCTTGAATCGGAAGATGTTGCAATAATAATGGGTTTGCCTTTTGTTCCATCAGCATTTACTTTTAAAGTTTTTATTGCTGAACCTTCCATCCAGCTGACCATTGCAGTTTTTTCATTCAGCATTACAATATCTACACGACCAATTGGTTTACCTTCATCCACTTGAATCGGTTTTTTAAAAGTTGCGCCGCCATCATCAGAAAAAACAACCTTCACTTGTGCCTTATTCTCCTGCATTGAAAACCACGCAATGGCTAAATTATTCCCTACAGCATCTGCCCTTGGACCATTAACCGGACAGCCGGAAATTTTCCATAGATCAGGGAAAATAGTTTTTGGTTCTGTCCATTCACCATTTACAAAACGCACAATAGCCATATCCCTGACTTCCTCTTCTGAACGGTCTCTGTATATTACTACAGGTCCGTTTTCAGTAATAGCAATACTTGTTTGACAACAATCACATATTCTTCCATCCAATTCCCATTCATTTGTTTTCATTCCGTTTTTATTCAGCAACGCTGCCCGCAATGTCATTTCCCCATGATGCCCCTCCTGATGATGTTCATTGTCTTCCTTTGCCGTTTTTCGACCATCAAGCCAGGAAACAAAAAACTGGTTATTGAAGGGAATCATTGACACAAAGCCATGTTCCGCTTTCTTACCATCATCATGTAATACTTTTGAATTACTCCAGGTTTTGCCTCCATCAGCTGATACAACCAGTTTAATATCGTATGTAAATTTTGCAGTATCACTTTTCTCTAAATAATGAGCTACCATATTTTTATTCTCATCAGCAGCAATTAATGGGTAATCTGCCCAATTAACAAACCAATTATTACCCGAAGCAATGGTTACCGGCGCCGACCACTGGTCATTTGAAAGGGATGAAAACTTTAGCGTACTTTCCTTATTATTTTTTTCTATCCAGGATAGATATACAAACCCATTTTTATCAGTGAATAAAGATGGCTCGGCACAGGAATCCCCGGCAGGGAAAGAAAGCATCGTTACACTTAAATCTTTATTCGTGTTTTTTTCATTGTTATTATTTGTACATGATACCAATGTAACAATTAGTACAAAAGCAGTTATCAGTTTCTTCATTTTGCTTTTACAATGTTTAGGATTAAATCAATATTCTGTTTATCATCCCATTTCCTGTAACCCATTTCTGAAAAGCTCAGCTTTCCGGCTGAATTAAAAATTATAGTTGTTGGCAAGCCAATAATATTCACTTCATTCATATTTTCAATTCGTACATAATTAAAATTAAATGGATGGGCTCTTTTAAAATTTTCAATTTGATCAGATGCTTCATCTGAGGCAAATAAAAAAACAATATTTTCTTTTTCCAGCTTTTTTATGGCTGCTTCTATCGAAGGCATTTCTTGCAGGCATGGCTTGCACCAAGTAGCCCAAAAATTGAGAAAAACGGTTTTGCCCTGATATTGGGCCCAATTAATTGTACTGTTGCTCAAACTTGTCAGTTTTATATTGTCAATTTCAGGCTGATTGGATGACGGTGAATTATCTTTTTGTTTTTCCTTACAACTTGCTATTACTATTACAAGTATCAGAGCAATTTTATAAATTAAATTCATATACACTTTTTTATTAACTATGACACTAGTTGAAATTATTTTTTTACTTTCAACATACTTGCATTAATAGCTACAACAACGGTACTGATTGTCATTAATACTGCACCTGCTGCAGGGCTTAATAAAACACCCTGCTTATATAATACCCCCGCTGCCAATGGCAATGCCACCACATTATAACCTGTTGCCCAAATTAAATTCTGTATCATTTTCCGGTAGGTCGCTTTACCAAATAAAACAAGGCTCACAATATCAGTAGGATTACTGTTTACTAAAACGATGCCAGCCGTTTCAGCTGCTATATCACTGCCGCTACCCACAGCAATGCCAATATCAGCTTGTGCCAGTGCAGGTGCATCATTTACGCCATCACCTGTTACAGCCACAAAATGCCCTAAACCTTGTAAGGCTTTTACAATTTCTTGCTTTTGCTGAGGTGAAACCCTTGCAAAAACAGTTTTATCTTTAATAGCTTTTTGAAAATTTTGGCTATCTGTATGCAAA
>JANMFO010000227.1:0-1863 GCA_031374245.1 Chitinophagaceae bacterium
GCAACAATAGCTATCCGGAACTGTGCAGGGGAAGCAATAGATAAAAGGAAAATAATTGCCAGTGAAAGACAGGTTTTTCTCATGGGGTTTATTTGTAATTGCCAGGATATTGTTTCAGGATGTAAAAATTGCAAATTTTTCGCAGAAACGCAAGGAAGTCAATGCGAAATAGGCTGCAACGTAGTAAGGAGAAAGTTATTGGATAAAAAGCCATTTTTCTGCTTTTTACCCAATTTTATTCGCTAAATATCAAATTTGATTCCTTGTGCTAATGGTAGCGTTGTACCATAGTTGATGGTATTTGTCTGGCGGCGCATATACACTTTCCAGGCGTCGCTGCCGCTTTCACGGCCGCCACCTGTTTCTTTCTCACCACCAAAAGCACCACCTATTTCTGCGCCACTGGTTCCTATGTTTACGTTAGCAATACCACAATCGCTACCAGCTTGCGAAAGAAATTGTTCAGCCTCCCGAAGGTTTAATGTCATGATGGAAGAAGATAAACCCTGCGGCACATCGTTTTGTTTGGCTATTGCTTCATCAATGGTTGAATACCGTATCAGGTATAAAATAGGAGCAAAGGTTTCATGCTGAACAATATCAAAGTAATTATCTACTTCAGCTATGCATGGTTTTACATAACATCCACTTTCATAACCTGCTCCTTCTACTATACCGCCTTCTACTACAAATAAACCGCCTTCTTCTTTACATTGTTCTATTGCTTTCAAATACATTTTCACTGCATCTTTATCAATCAATGGACCTACATGATTATTTTGGTCAAGCGGGTCTCCAATGCGAAGTTGTTTGTACGCAGCAGCTAATTTATTTTTAACTGATTCATAAATGTCTTCATGAATAATTAATCTTCTTGTTGAAGTGCATCGTTGACCGGCTGTACCTACTGCACCGAATAAAGAACCGAGTACGGCAATATCAAGTTCTGCATCTTTAGAAATAATGATGGCATTATTCCCCCCTAATTCCAGCAGAGCTCTTCCTAATCTTGCACCAACGGTAGCACCTACTGCTTTACCCATTCGTGTAGAACCGGTAGCAGATATCAACGGGATTCTTGTATCAGCAGCCATCCATTCTCCAATTTCACGGCCGCCGATAATTAATCCGCTTACACCTTCGGGTACATTATTTTTTGTAAATACATCTGCAATGATATTCTGACAAGCAATACCACAGAGCGGTGTTTTTTCGGAAGGCTTCCACACACATACATCGCCACAAACCCATGCCAGCATAGCATTCCAGCTCCATACTGCTACCGGAAAGTTGAAGGCAGAAATTACTCCCACTATTCCTAACGGATGATATTGTTCATACATTCTATGGCCGGGACGTTCGCTGTGCATGGTCAATCCGTGCAGTTGTCTTGACAAACCAACAGCAAAATCGCAGATGTCAATCATTTCCTGTACTTCACCATATCCTTCCTGTAAACTTTTTCCCATTTCAAAAGAAACGAGTTTGCCCAATGGCTCTTTATATTCTCTTAAAGCATCACCAACTTGTCGTACTATTTCGCCTCTTTTGGGTGAAGGCATCACCCGCCAAGTTTTGAAGGCTTCTTCAGCTTTTTTTATGACTGCTTCATAGCTTGCTTTATCTGCAGCTATAACAGAACCGATTTTTTTACCATCAACAGGAGAGAAGGAGTTAATTGTTTCACCAGCGGAATCTATCCATTGAGTTCCGGTACTAACTCCTTTATTTGTTGCTGTTTTTTTCTGGATTTTCAGGAAATACATATGTTGTATTTAGGATTACAAAGCTATCTCAAATCCGCATGATAAAAAGCGACCGGGCATATTGCTACCGAGCAGGTCGCTGTATTTGACAAACAAT
>JANMFO010000237.1:0-6457 GCA_031374245.1 Chitinophagaceae bacterium
CGTTCACCAGTGCGGCAACCACCTGCTGCTTTTCAAAATAATCGTGCAGGTTTCCTTCGGCCAATAAACGGCTGAACTGTTCTTCAAGATTACGACCAATAACACCTCTCACCTTCACGCTGTTACTCTCCACATCTTCTGGGTTAACCCCATAATTTCCAATGTGAACACTGTTCATAATAAGAACCTGCCCGAAATAACTGGGGTCGGTAAACACTTCCTGGTAGCCGGTCATGCCGGTATTAAAACATATTTCTCCGGTAGTAGTACCAATGGCACCAAAAGCAAATCCATGGGCTACCGTTCCATCAGCTAATAAGAGTACAGCGGGTAATTGTTTTTCTTGCATTTTTTGTTGGGGTTTCTGGAATAACAAATTCCGCAAATGTAGCTTAGAAATGGGGATTTACAGGATGATTTTTACAGCAGTTATTCACAGGGATAATGAAGCCAGTTGCAGAGCTACTAGCAGTCGGTTAAATAAAGTCTTTGCTACATTTGATTGTGGAAACAAACACCACAATTTCCACTTTTAATAATAATATGAGCAATTTGATAAAAGAAAGTATCTGGAAACAATTTGGTGCAAGCATAGACATGCTTGAAAATGCCATTGTACTTTGTCCCATTGAACATTGGGATACCGATAAAAAAATCTGGTACAACGCTTATCATTGCCTGTTCTTTTTGGACTACTATTTAACGATGGAGCCAAAAACATTTTCCCCGCCACCACCATTCACCTTTTCAGAATTTGAGGACACACTACCCGGCAGGGTTTATAGTAAAGAGGAATTACTGAACTACCTGCAATTTAACCGTTATAAATGCCGTACACTGATTGCAGGTTTAACAGACGAAAAATTTAATGACCGATGGATAAATGAATCGGGTACGATGAATTACTCTGTTGCAGAAATACTGCTTTATAATATGCGGCATGTGCAGCATCATGCAGCCCAATTGAATTTACTGTTGCGGGAAGCCATCAACGATGCACCGGATTGGGTTTTCCAGGCCAAAGATGATTTATAATGAAAAGGCACATGCTACCAAGATGGGGTTTGTACCGGTGTTAGTGTCAACAATCAAACTTAATCTGCTATAGAATTTCACACCAATGACAGGAAAGTGTGCAAAGTACGCAGCCCGGCAAAAAAATAATAACTGCCTCAGTTCTTTATATTAGAATTATAATGATTAAGAAAACGTATAATATTCTTTTCGTTTTTAAAATTGATTTTATTTTCTTTTATCCAATCATTATAAGAAGATGCTACAGGAAGATAGATAAGGATATTTTCACTGCTTAGTTTTTTTATATCTTCCACTCTCTCCTCCGACTTCATAAAATACCTGTAGGTATCCTTATACTGATATACTTTGGAAGTGTGGGATGGCGTCTCTTCACTTGTTACATTTCGGGAGGTATATTTCAGCAACTGGTATTTACCGGCATTTAAAACCTGCACCAATTTATTAAATGGTTTATTATTTACTAATAAATGGGGCACCTGCCCGATAAATACTGTTGAATCATTGTTACCCAAAAAAACTACCCTGTTTATAACATTATCATCCACTACCATTTCTTCATTACCTTTTAGAAAATGTATTTGATTAGTCAGCAAATTAATACGTACAGGCAAGGTGGCCAGGTATCCCTTACTATCATAGAGGTTTGCAGACCTGAAGGCATCCACCCAATATGCGCTGCCGTCTATTTTATCATAACTGATACTATCCGGGCCAAGCCCGGCTTTGGTACCACTCTCACCAGACGGCCTGAATTCTTTAAAGAAAAAGCCATCGGCCCTTGATATTACCTGTGCATAGCTTGATGCAGGAACGATAGTAAAAAAGATACAGGCAATGAATATGCTTATTTTCATACTTATTCCTTTAGAAAAATGAAGTTATCAATAATTCATTTCTTCAGCCGGCTAATAAACCTGTTTAATACAATCACCCTTTAATTCTTTTTTCCAAAAACCATGTATGCTTCCTTGCTATCGAAAATATTGATTTTTAAAAGACTGTCGGATAACTCAATAATAGGGAAATTATCATCTGGCCGGCCTGTGTTTTTTAAAGTCAGTGATTTTTTATCGGCTGATAATTCATACAGTTGCTCAGCCACAAATTCTTCTGTGCTATTTTCTTTTCGCTGTGTTACTTTAAAAACATTTTTGCTGGTAAAAGAAAAGGTCAGGCCTTTTTGTTGCTGATGCAGGCTGGCAATAAGAGAATCTCCCAGATTCATTTGTTCACCGTTGTAGCTTTCCATTTTTTCATACTCCAATTTTCCAACAATAGGATTTTCCTTTTCTTTTTGTTTACAGGAAACAAGAATGAATAAGAGGTAGATAAGGTATTTCATTTTTTTACTTTGAAGTTACGAAATACTATTTCCCCGGCTATATCCATACTCCTCACCGTGATTAACCTGTACAAAATACAGGAAAAACACCCTTTCCAGTTAATTGTATGATTCAAATCTTTGGTTCAACAAAAAAACGAACCACCATGCATACAGTACAACCCGCATTAACCATGGGAAATATCATTTCTCAGCTTGATGAAATACAACAAAAAGGAAGTTTTGATAAAGACTATTATCCGGTTATTGATACCATGGTAGCAACCATCGGTGACTTAAAAAGAAAAGGCGATATCAGCGATGATGATATAGCTGAAATAAGACATTTCTTCGGGCAGGATTTCCTGGAGAATACATTGCATGGTATGGCATTGCTGAAAAAATATGGCTATGCCGGTGATTTTATGATGATTGATAAAATTTATACGGGTAATACTCCGCAAAATCCTTTCTTTCAATCATGGGATAAATACTTTCAAAACCATGCGGCACCAAGAGCCGTAAGAAACCGGAAGGGGTATTTTAAAACAATGATTCATCAAAAACTAAACAAGCAATCGTCCATAAAGCTACTGAATGTTGCCAGTGGCCCGGGCAGGGATTTACTGGAATTATACAATGAGAAAGTAAATGGCCACCACCTGGAGACAACCTGTGTGGAAATGGATAAATATGCTATTGAATATGCCGAAAATTTAGTGAACGGTTATGCCGGTAAAATTAAATTCATTAATAAAAATATATTCAAGTTTGATATAGAAGAAAAATTTGACGTAATCTGGTCAGCAGGTCTTTTTGATTATTTTGATGACAAGGCATTTGTTTTCATCTTGAAAAAATTCAAAGCATGGGTTGCAGAAAACGGAGAAATAGTTGTTGGTAATTTTAACGACAACCATAACCCTACAAGGGAGTATATGGAACTGTTTGGCGATTGGTATTTACATCATCGGACCAGTGAAGAACTAATTCAATTGGCGAAGGAAGCCGGTTTTGATGAAAGCCAGTTATCGATTGGTAATGAAGAAGAGAATGTGAACTTGTTTCTTCATATAAAAGTGAGTTAAGAAAAGTTTATTTGCCCCTTTTCCCTTGCATATACTTCTCCCTTATCACATCCTGTACATTCACTTCATTGATTTTACTTTCCAGCCAGGAAATAATATCTAGATAAGCGAAGGCACGGGTTTCTAAAGCATTGCCCTGGTATTGTTTCAATTTATCCAGCAGCTTTTCAAACTCTGGCTTCAATGCATGAGCACCAACATGAAAAGAGCGGCGGAGAAATACAAATATTTCTTCTTCTACTTTACTAAGGGTTTCCATTTTGGACATAAAGCGGTATACTGATTTAATCAGGTATTCCAGCAAATCGAAATTGCCCAGTTCATAATGGGCTATCAGGTTCAGCAACCGGGCATAGCATTGCAAATCATTGCGCAAATCTGCTTTAGAATTTATAATCCGGTTCAGGTAATCAATCGCTTTTTCATTATCACCACTGCCAAAGTACAGGCAGGCAATTTTATAATAAAACACCAGCACCCGGTGGGCATCTAAATAAGGCCCATACTCTTTCAGCATTTTTTCAAGGAAGGGAACCATTCGCAATCCTTTGGTAAATGTGCCTTGCAGAAAACACAAATTAATACGGGCTGTATATAAATACTGATAAGCCAGGATCAGGTTATTCTCATTGTGCGTTACCGGTTTGGTTTTGGTAAACTGTTCAAAGCGTTTTATATCTTCTGCCAGTTTCTGACTGTTGAATAAATCAAAATGTGCACCCATCAGGTTGTGCATCCCTTTTATATAGCTGGCTGTTTCCGCCTGCAGCATGGCTGGTTGTTCTTCAAACAGGTTTACCCATTTCTGGCAATAGCGGTAATACTGTAAAAAATCCTGGCGGATAAATGCATACCACACATAACTCTGGTATAGATATAATCGTTCATAAAAAACTTTACTATACTGTGCATTGGCCGGAAGGCCTTTTTCAAAAAATAAACGGACGCTGCTTACATCTTTTTCATTGCGGGCATGGCCATTTTTAATATACCAGCTGTAGAGTTGCAGGGAAAGGTTAGACAACTGGTTCACTATAGTCAGCGCATTATTCACCGAATCTGATTCAGCCGTTAGCTGGTCGGCCCGGTTTTGCATACTTCTGGTAATGTAAAGTGTCTCTATTTTTTTCTCGAAGAATAAAGCTTGTTGCAGGTGGGTAAGTTGGTTGTAGGTTTTTGCTGTATCCTTTAGCCGGTCAAGTATTTTAAGGCTTTGCAGGTACAGCCCCTTATTGAAAAGTATCCGGGCATAGTCCATCTGTTCGTGAAGACGAATGTCAATATTGTTTTCATCCTTTATAATCCGAAGGCTGGAGAGCAGCTCTTTATACAAATGCGCCTTTATATTGGAAAGCTGCTGCTTGGTAATACTCTTGCTTTTTTTTAATAACTGCTTCTCGTCATACTCATTCATTTTGTCGAGGGCATCAAACAACTGGATGATTTTCAGGTCTTCAACGGCCGTATTCCGCTTTACATAGAGCTTAAAATTGCGTTTTTCACTCTTTTCGAGTGACTTAACCAGCAAAAACAAGGCATCAATTGAACGGTTGGGCATCGTAATTCAAAAAATTTAAAACGCTTTACTGTAAAGGGTTTCAGCTGAATTTTAACGGTTTACAAGGTGTAAAATCACCTTCATTTTGATTTCCTCCACCCCCATTACAATTCTAACTTTAAACGTGCAGTTGACCTTTGTAAGGTTTTACCGGGTCTCACAAAAATAAGCTGCCCGCATTCTTATCAACTCAATTTATCAAATTATTATGGCAGACGGAAAAATCCACATTTTCGATACCACGTTGCGTGACGGGGAACAGGTTCCCGGTTGCAAGCTGAATACAAAAGAAAAACTGGAACTGGCCCTGCAATTGGAAGATTTGGGTGTAGATATAATTGAAGCCGGTTTTCCAATTTCAAGCCCTGGCGATTTTCATTCAGTGGAAGAAATTTCCAAAGCAATTAAAAATGCGACAGTTTGCGGATTAAGCCGTGCGGTACAAAAAGATATTGAAGTAGCAGGCGAAGCATTACGGTTTGCAAAACGTCCCCGCATTCATACCGGTATTGGCACTTCCGATTTACATATAAAAGCAAAATTCAACGCTACTAGGGAAGAAATTTTACAAAGAGCTATTCAGTCAGTTAAGTGGGCAAGAAATTTTACTGACGATGTAGAGTTTTATGCAGAAGACGCAGGCCGTACGGATAATGATTACCTGGCACAGGTAGTTGAAGCCGTTATAAAAGCCGGTGCTACTGTAGTAAACATTCCCGACACAACAGGTTATTGCTTACCCTACCAATACGGAGAAAAGATTGCGTACCTGGTTAATAATGTCCCGAACATTGATAAAGCTATTCTCTCCTGCCATTGTCATAACGACCTTGGTTTAGCTACGGCCAATTCTATTGCCGGTATTATCGCTGGTGCAAGACAAATAGAATGTACTATTAATGGGCTGGGAGAAAGAGCCGGCAACACATCACTGGAAGAAGTAGTGATGATTATCAAACAACATAAAGACCTGAATTTTCACACCAACATTAAATCAGAACAACTGAACCCGATGAGCCGCCTTGTATCTGATACTATGCGGATGCCGGTGCAACCCAATAAAGCTATTGTAGGAAGTAATGCTTTTTCACACTCTTCCGGCATTCACCAGGATGGATTTTTGAAAGATGCGCTAACCTATGAAATCATCAATCCGGAAGAAGTGGGTGCTGACAGTTCAAAAATTGTACTGACTGCCAGAAGTGGAAGAAGTGCTTTGGCACATCGTTTTCAAAAACTCGGTTACCAGTTTGACAGAAACGATATAGATATTTTGTATAACGAATTTGTGAAAGTAGCTGATAGTAAAAAAGAAGTGGAGAATGCTGATCTTGATGCATTGGCGAAGCAATATCAAACGAAAGTAGTGGAAGCATAATTATTAGTAACCGGACTTCGGTAATACTATCATCGTCCCTTGCGAACTTGTTCTGTTATTCTTTTCTTTCAGTG
>JANMFO010000244.1:0-4920 GCA_031374245.1 Chitinophagaceae bacterium
GTATAAGAGATTGGTAAATCAAGGGATGATACTTGGAGTTTCCGAAATGATAAAGGAGTTAAGAGTTGGGAGAGATTTTGCAGCTTCTTATTCTGGGATTGCAAAAAAAGTTCAATTTAAAATTGACTTATTGGTAGTTAGCTTAAATATGCCGCCAAGTATAAATGGTCATTTTTATTTAAGTAAAGACGTAGATTTTGATTTTGAATTGTATGTATTAAATACAACGGGGGATTTTATCAAGGTTGAACAAGAAATCTCAACCCATCATGCTAAAATTGAATTTATTGACCAAGGAACAGATAAATCAATTCTTAAAATTGATAAATGGATAAAAAATGAACCTGCATATAAGGATTCAATTTTAATTTGTAAAAATGGATATTGGCAAAATGGATTGTATTATAATTTCAATGGCGAAATATCTTCAGATAAAGTTGAGTTTTTGACTCAATCTTTAGTTGAGAAAATGTCAAAGTCAAAATTAAATACTGAAAATCCTGATGATGTAGTAAATAAATACGGCGCCGACACCTTCCGCATGTATGAAATGTTTCTCGGTCCGGTAGAAATGAGCAAGCCCTGGGATACAAAAGGCATAGAAGGGGTGCATCGTTTCCTGAAAAAATTCTGGCGGTTATTTGCCGATGAAGTAAAAGGATTGGTTGTTACCAATGGCGAACCAACAGCAGACGAATTAAAAGTATTGCATAATACGATTAAGAAAATAGAAAGTGATACCGAACGGTTCAGTTTCAATACCGGTGTCAGTGGTTTTATGATTGCCACCAACGAACTCGCCGATTTAAAATGTCATAAAAGAAAAATTCTTGAACCACTTTTAATATTACTGGTTCCTTATGCACCGCATATTGCAGAAGAGTTATGGACTTTGTTGGGTCATGGCGATAGCATTCTGAATGCTACTTACCCAACCTTTGAAGCAAAATATGTGGTAGAGAGTAGCAAAGAATATCCTGTTTCTATCAATGGCAAGCTGCGCACTACCATGAACATTTCATTGGATGCCGCACAGCCAGAAGTAGAAAAAATGGTATTGGAAAACGATATTGTACAAAAATGGCTGGAAGGGAAAGCTCCCAAGAAAATCATTTTTGTGAAGGGAAAGATGGTGAATGTGGTCGTTTAATAAACCGCACCATTGCACTGCTACCTTCGGTACTTGCTAAGTAAGCATCATAGCGTTGGTTGTTAACTATCGCCACCATGTAAGAAGTATTGGGCGGAATGGTTCCCAGATTTTCTGCCACCATGATTAGTTCATTGCTTTCCTTCATTTCGCTTACTGGTATTTTAATGCTGTAGGCATTACCTGTTAAGCGTATATGACTGAAAATAAGTTTATCATTCAGAAAAAGTGAAATAGAATCGCCATCTATTTCGGCGTTATCATAAAAACGCAGTTCAATTGAATCGCCGCTTAATGGAATTTCTTTAATAAATGTTTTGGTACGGGTGGTGAATTTTTCTTCAATCGTTGGCGGTTTTACCGGCTCACTGATTTTTACTATTGGTGCTGGCTCTTTTTTGGGTGGTTCAATTTTCTGAACAGGTTTTTCAACGGGTCTTTCAATTGCCGGCGGCTTTGCTTTTACAATCGGTTCTTCAACTTTTGGAGTGCTGTATGATTCTTCTATTGGCTGTTGTGCTATATGGCCTATGCTGTCGATAATATCCGGGTCGTTAGTGCCAACAGTGTAATTTTCAATTACATAATCCCATTCGTCTTCAAATTGAGTAGTGGTTGTTTTATCAAGATCTACTTCGCCTTTTGGTTTGTCTTCTTCTTTATTGGAAGCTTTTCCGTCCAGCATCATTTTGCTGCCACCGGGGCAGTTGAAATCAGCTCTTGATAGCATCGGCATTTTACCCGGTATCGAAATACTGAAGCGGCCTGATTTTTCTTCCAGCAACTGATCATCCCACCACACGGCACTGTTAGTATTTTGGTCAAAATATCCTTTTATGCTATAGCGGCGGTAATTGTTAGCAGACTCGTAATAGTACGATGTTCCGGTCAGGCTATCACCATTCTGAATGATTTTTACCTCTACTTTTTGTTTGTTAATTTTTCCTTTCCATACACCAGTTATCATTTGGGCAAAAAGAATACTGGAAAAACAGGACATCATCACAGCAAAACAGGATAAAAGAAGCCTGGAAATGAGCCTTTTCATGCAGGGGAGAAGATTTATTACACTAACGCTTTCCGGGCCTTATTATTTTCCCGCTAAAAGTTGCTGCACTGAAAAAAAATACTAACTTTCGTCTCTAAAACCTGCCTGCAGGTTAACCAAAATTTTCAACCACCCAAACTTCGCTTATGAGAAAGTTATACTTTTCTTTTCTTACAGCTTTAGCATTATTACTATCTTCCGTTAATCAGAGTTCAGCACAGTGTCTTCAGAATTTTGATGCTGTCGTTGCCCCGGCATTACCTGCTGGTTGGAGTGCTTTTACTAATGTCTCTGGAGCCGGCTCTGCTACCTGGGTTACAACCAGTGGTACAAGTTTTAATGCACCCAATTCTGCTTTTACTAATAACCCGGGTGTAGTATCCGAAGAGTGGTTGAATTCAGAAACTTTCCCCATTAACTCTGCAACAGCAGTACTGACATTCAGGAATAATTTTAATCTAGAAAATACTTTTGATGGGATGGTACTTGAAATTTCAATCGGTGGCGGACCTTTTGCTGATATCATTACTGCTGGGGGTTCATTTTCTACCGGTGGTTATAACGGAACCATCAGTTCCAGTTTCGGTAATCCGCTGGGTGGCCGTCAGGCATGGACAGGGAATTCGGGTGGTTTTATTCTTACAACGGTAAATCTGCCAGCTGCTGCAAATGGACAAAACATTGTACTTCGCTGGCGTCGTGCAACTGATTCGAGTGTTTCAGCACCCGGGGCATTTATAGACGATGTTTTTATTGCTGGTTCTGCCTGTGCTTGTACTGCACCAGTTATTTCAACAAACCCGGCAAACATTACAACCTGTGCTGGTTCAAATTCATCCTTTACTGTTGCTGCTACAGGTTCATTACTTACTTATCAATGGCAGGTAAATACCGGAAGCGGATTTACCAATGTGACCAATGCTGTTCCATATTCAGGTGCAACAACATCAACACTGACCATTACAGGGACGCCGGTTACATTAAACGGTAACCTGTATCGTTGTGTTGTTACAGGTGCTTGCGGTACAGCTACAAGTTCTTCAGCTCTATTAACACTTAATCAAACTATTCATACAGCTACCAGCGCCTCACCAGTTGTAATGTGTGCACCTGGCTCAACAGTAATTACCGGTACTGCTTCGGGTACAGCTTCAGGAGGTAATGTGACACTTGGTTCATCAGGAGCTATTAACCTGGCTATTCCGGATAATACACCAGCCGGTGTAAATTCTACCATCGCAATAACCAGTAACCTTCCATCTGCAGCTGATTTGAAACTGCGATTAAACATGAGGCATACATGGGTGGGGGATTTAAAAATTACACTTACAAGTCCATGTGGTACAACATTAGTTTTTGACAGGCCTGGTGTTCCTGCTTCAGGATTTGGTAACAGCGATAACCTTGGTACTGCTTCCGGTAGTTCTCCAGCACCTGCGGTTTATATATTTGATATAGCAGGTGCAACCGTTCTTCCCGAAACAAATACCGGAACCGGCTTCATTGCTGCGGGAACCTATAAACCATCTGATGCAAGTAACCCTGGTTTTGCTCATAACTGGGCTGGAATTACTTTTCCTTGCGGTACTGGTAACTGGACATTGAATGTTGCTGATAATGGCGGCGGCGATCTTGGTCTTTTGGTTGACTGGGCAATTTTGAAAACAAATGTATACACCCATACTTTAACAGGTCCGGGAACAATTGTACAAAATCCACCAACAGGACCTAATAATGCTAATGCAAGCTTTAATGTAACGGCGATTCCTGCAGGCAATCAGACATATGTTCTTACTTCAACGGATGCCGCAGGTTGTTCTGCTGTATCTAACGTAAGCATAACGGTTAACCCTATACCAGCTATTACGTTCACTCCGGCTGCACCGGTTATTTGTGTTGGGCAAATTCAGCAGATTTCTGCTACTGTAGCTCCGCCGATTCCACAATTGGTAACAGGGGGTGGAGCAATAACTATTAATCCAGTAGGTATTGCGACTCCTTATTCTTCAGATATAATAGTAGGAGGTTTGCCAACTACAGGGGTTACAATAAAATCTGTTACTATTAATGGATTGGCTCATACGTTCCCTTCAGATATTGATATGGTATTGCAATCACCATTTGGCACAAACGTAATATTAATGTCTGATGCCGGAGGAAGTACAGCTATTGCCGGCAGAAGCGTAACATTTGATGATGCTGCTGCAGTTACAGTGCCTAGTCCGATTGTAAACGGTACTTATAAACCAACAAATACTGCCGGTCCGGACAACTTCCCTTCCCCGGGCCCCGGATCAATTACTCAGATTGCTCCAACACTGGCCAGCTTTGGTGCCGGTGATTATAATGGTGCCTGGAAATTATTTGTTGTTGATGATGCCGGGGGAGACGGAGGAGCTGTCACCGACTGGAATATTACATTTAATATTCCAGTACCGGTCGCTTATAGTCCTGTAACAAACTTATTTACTAACCCTGGTGCTACAATTCCATATGATGGCACACCTACATTTGCCAGTGTATATGCGAAACCTTCTGCAACCAGTACTTATACAGCAACAGCTACAAGAAACGGTTGTACAGGTACTGCTAATGTAACTGTAACGGTAAATTCATTGCCAGCTATTACTACGCAACCTGCTCCGGCAACACAAACAATATGCCCTGGCTTTAATGTTACCTATTCAGTTGCAGCAACAGGCACAGGTGTAACTTATCAGTG
>JANMFO010000292.1:0-4475 GCA_031374245.1 Chitinophagaceae bacterium
CAAATAGTTTCACTCGGCCAATTCCCTTTATACCTACTTGCTGCCCAATAAGTTCATTTAATTTTCGAATAGTTCTTTTGTCAATTGGAGACATTGCCCAATGTAAATTGGCTCTTGGCACTCCTAACGAATCTTTTTCGCTACTAAGAACAACACGGGAATTGGGGTTTGGAGCTTGTTCTATTCTTGTATAAAGCCCGAAAGAATTTGACGTAACATCAATTAAAAGGCGTTGAACAATACTTTTACTACTGGAAGATGTCATGTTTTTTGCCATGGTTTGAAAATTTTTTCGGGGATCGTTTTGCGACCAGGTCTTAACAGCAGATATTCTTTTTTTTGCTGTTGCAAGAGGCATTAACGAAACGGTACCATTCAATATTTTCAAATCTCTTTGTTTTTCGGCTGAAATGGCAATTTCTGCTCGTGGTCTTCCATCTGCAGGCATCATATATAAAGGAAGCGGATCAGAATTATTAAGCCATAGTTCACCAGTTTTTATTTCTGGGTGCTCCATAAAATATCGCCCAACAAGATCATTATCATTTCCAAGACCTGCCGAAACCTGTTGATTAGAAGCCAATAATAACCTGGAATTTTGTATTGCACAACATGCAAGAATAAAATATTTTGCCTTTACAGTATGTTGTTTACCTGTATAATTTTTTACTGCCAATTCTTTAACCGAAGAAATATTTTCTGTTGCATTAATATTAACTACGTTGGCATATGTATATAAATGAATATTTTTTGCATTAACAATAGTATCCTTATATTTTTTTCCAAAACGTGATGGAGGACTAAATTGCCACATTTTACTCCACAAAACATTTTCATCAAAAGGAAGAGTTTTGAAAAATGGAAATTTCTTTTGCCAATAGGCAACTGAATATTCACAAGGACCAAGGTCCAGTAATGGGTGGGCCCGGGGATAAAAAGAACTTATTTCTTCTTTTTTAATAGGCCAACCACTATTTTCTACCCATTCTCTCTCTTCGAAATCAATCTCATCAAAGGTTGAACACATACCTCCCCAATGCTCTGTACTACCACCAAAGTAGTGAAGCCTGCTTGATTTCATAGGGTAATATTGTTGCCCGGTCAGTTTCCCATTATAAAGCTCCTGCACTTTGTCATCATATTCAAAACCTCCTCCTTCAAGAAGAATTACTTTATATGGGCTACCTAACCATTCAAGCGCCATGCTTATACCCGCAGCACCTGCACCTACAATACAAATATCCCCTTCTATTACTGAATGATCATCAAGCTGTCTAGCATCAATATGCATGTTATTAATCTTAATTTCGGGCTAGTGAAAAAAGTGCACATTGGCGTGCCTCAGTTGGAGTAATAACCCATCCGTTAACAATAATTGTTTTGTAAGCAGAAAACTCTTCTTGTATCTGTCTATTTAGCAATTCATCTATCTCTGAATTATTCAAAGATTCATTCATTTTGTTATTACTATTTGCAAGAAGTAATTCGGTTAATTTTTCTTTAGTACTTTCTGCTGGCACCTGAAACCTATACCGAATTCCTAATTCATTTATTTCGTTTTCATCACAAAATTCTCCAAGCACATAAGGCATATTCAATGGATCCTTACGACCATTACGCCGGCAACTTGTAAAAACAGCAGGTACAGCTATCACAACTGCAGCAGCAATAGCAGCACCGATAAAGTCTCTTCTCTTCATAAGGTGGAAAAGTAATACGCAAAAATAAAAAAACCAACTCTGAAGTCAAATTAATCGTAAAAGGTTCTGGAACGGTCCTGATGTTCAATTTATTTAAGCCTAATCGTAGTTTTCCTCTTGTCCAAAACCTGGCATTAGTAACATATATATGACCGCAATATCAGACTATTCCACTTTCTTAATACTGCCCGCCCCACTTGTATTTTGATTTACTGCAGCATTCCCTT
Source organism: Chitinophagaceae bacterium (assembly GCA_031374245.1). GTDB lineage: Bacteria > Bacteroidota > Bacteroidia > Chitinophagales > Chitinophagaceae > JJ008. The sequence continues at coordinate 1,928 of JANMFO010000292.1, forward strand.
TGTAACGAATATCACTGGCACCGCTGGCTTCTGCCTTAAGTTTTACACTGACAAACACATCCGCATTGCTGGCACTGGCTACATCTACTTCAGCATTTTCCGATAAAAGCTCAAAACATTTGGCATTAGAGGCTCCACTACCCTCAATGAAAAGGTCTTTTGTTTGTCCTTTTATAATGGCTGTGCTGGCACCGCTTACATCAATTGAAACTTTAGGGGCTCTCAATTCCAGCTTTGTATCGCTGGCACCACTTACCTGGATCGTAATTACTTCTGAAGAGGTAAGCATACTCTCACTTTCTATAGAACTGGCACCCGATACTTCAAAACGTTTAAATACTGGTGAAGAAACGTACACTTTGATATGCTTGCTGCCGGACAGGTTATATCCATCTCTTTGCTTAACAACCAATACATCACCTTCCGTTTTAATTACTATATACTCCATCAGGTTTTCGTCTGCTTCCACTTTTACACTAAAGGCAGAATCCTGTGTTACGTAAACGTCAAGACTTCCACTTACATCCACACTGCTGAATATTCCAGCTATGCGGCTTTCAGTTTTTATGTTTCCGTTGCCTTTGATTTTATCGCCAAAAACATTGTGGCAGGATGCGGCCAAAACTGCTACCAAAAGGAAAGGGAGAAACTTTTTCATCTTAAGTGTGGTTTAGGTTGCTGAAGGTAAAATATTTCAAGTTCTAAGACGATAATTTAGCCAAAGAGGTTACAATTTTCAAGCCTGTGGCTTGATTAAGTTTACTGACACTCAGAAAAAGCTGAATAGAATTACCGGACGATAAACGGGTCCTTCGATAAACTCAGGATAAACTTGCAACGGCAGTCAAATCAGGGTACAAAAGCTGGTAAGCACAAACTATTTATCTTCGCAGCAATATGACAGAAAAGATTCTGATTCTCGATTTTGGCTCCCAATATACCCAGTTGATTGCCCGTGCTGTTAGGGAAGCCAATGTGTACTGCGAAATTATCCCCTTCCACAAAACATTTGCCTACGAACCCGGCCTGAAAGGCATCATCTTGTCAGGTTCTCCCTGCTCAGTGAACGAGGAAAAAGCCCCGGATGTGAATGTGCAGGAATTTATTACCAAAGTGCCGGTACTGGGGGTGTGCTACGGAGCACAACTAACCGCCAAACGGTTTGGAGGAAGAGTGGAAAAAAGTAATAAACGGGAATACGGCCGTGCTATGCTCCACAAACAAAAAGACGATATACTTTTTAATAATGTGGCAGAGGAATCGCAGGTGTGGATGAGCCATGCTGATACGATACTGGAAATGCCTGTAGGGTTTGAACTATTAGCCACAACAGAAAGCATTCCCGTAGCAGCTTTTAAAAAGAACGGAACTGAAACAAAGCCTTTGTACGGTGTACAGTTTCACCCGGAAGTGTATCATTCTAAAGAAGGAAAAAAAATACTCAATAATTTTTTGGTGAATATCTGCGGTTGTTCGCAGGATTGGACACCGGCTCATTTTATTACTGATACCGTTGCAGCATTAAAAAATCAAATCGGCGATAGAAAAGTTATCATGGCATTAAGCGGTGGTGTTGATTCTACTGTTGCTGCTACATTAATTCAACGGGCCATTGGCGACAGATTGTTTGGAATATTTGTTGACAATGGTGTGCTTCGCAAAGGCGAATTTGAAAGTGTAATAAAAACATATAATTATCTTGGGCTAAATGTAAAAGGCATAGATGCGAAACAACGCTTTTATGATGACCTTGCTGGCAAAAGTGATCCAGAGGAAAAAAGAAAAGTCATCGGCAGTTTATTCATTGATATATTCCAGGAGGAATCAAAAAAAATTGAAGGAGTTGGTTTGCTGGGACAAGGAACCATTTATCCGGATGTAATCGAAAGTGTTTCTGTTCATGGCCCATCGGTTATGATAAAATCGCATCATAATGTTGGTGGCTTGCCAGACCATCTGCACCTTGAACTGGTGGAACCACTACGTTCTTTATTTAAAGACGAAGTAAGAAAAGTAGGCCGTGAGTTGGGCATACCTGCGGAAATGATTGACCGTCATCCTTTCCCGGGTCCGGGACTTGCTATCCGCATTTTGGGAGAAATTACAGAAGAAAAGGTACAGTTGTTGCAGGAAGCAGATCACTTGTATATTAAAGCTCTGAAGGATGCTAACTTGTATGCAACGGTTTGGCAGGCTGGTGCTATCTTACTGCCGGTAAAAAGTGTGGGAGTAATGGGTGATGAGAGGACTTATGAATTTACCCTGGCACTAAGAGCCGTAACAAGTGTGGATGGAATGACAGCGGATTGGTCACATTTACCGTATGAGTTTTTGGCGAATGTTTCTAACGAGATTATTAATAATGTTCGGGGAATTAACAGGGTGGTATATGATATAAGCAGCAAGCCCCCGGCTACGATTGAATGGGAATAAAAGTGAATCTTATTTATATGAAAAAAAGTATTTTGTTTTTTGTTGTATTCATTTCGGCATTGCATTTTTCGTTTGCTCAAACTACTGTTCCCAAACACAGGATTGCCATTTTTGC
>JANMFO010000309.1:0-15348 GCA_031374245.1 Chitinophagaceae bacterium
GGTTCAAATAAAGCAGTAAAAAAACCAATAGATGAAAAACAAACCAATGCCACCGAAATATTGGAGTACTTGATAGAACCATAGAAAGTAACCCAGTGCATGGCTGCTATAAAACCTACGCCGGTTATTTTTAAAATATCAGCGATAGATATTTTTTGCAATTTTTTCATCAGGCCGAATAAAATCCACATAGTAGCAGCTGTTAGTAATAGCCTGTACCATACAATCATACCTTCATTCAATGTAATTAGACGACCCAGCAGCCCGGTAAAGCCAGCAAGAAAGACAGCGATATGTAATTGCAGGAATGCCTTTTTCATTGAGGCTGTAAACTAAAGAAAAAGAAGGAGTAATGTATTTGCTGAGTAAAGAACAAGAAGCTGAAGTGTGCGACGCAAGGGACGATGCCCAAAGATTTGCTGCTGGTAAACCAATAATTATTCTGCTAACATCTCATTCTGTTGCATGGGAGACAACACTGGATTCACAACTTTAGTTTTTTTTAGCCGTTTGCTGTAATTCTTAAACAGACTATACCAGCGGAGTTTGAGTACTCCGAGTATGCCTTCTTTTACAATGCCTTTGTTCATTTTAGAAACGCCAAAGGTTCTGTCCTGAAAAATAATAGGCACTTCTTTTATCTTAAAGCCCAATTTCCAGGCGGCATATTTCATTTCTATCTGGAAGGCATAACCAACAAACTGAATCTGTTCAAGATTAATAGCTTCTAATGCTTCACGGCTATAGCACATGAACCCGGCTGTAGGGTCTTTTATCGGCATCCAGGTAATCATCCTTGTATAAAGTGATGCCCCTTTAGATAAAGCAATACGGTTCTTTGGCCAGTTTACCACACCGCCGCCATTTACGTAGCGGGAACCAACGGCTACATCAGCTCCTTCATTTTTGCAGGCATTGTATAAACGGGGAAGGTCGTTAGGATTGTGTGAAAAATCGGCATCCATTTCAAAGATGAAATTATAGCCTTTATTAATAGCCCAGTTAAACCCATGAATATAGGCAGTGCCCAATCCAAGTTTTCCTTTTCTTTCTTCAATAAATAGTGTAGCTGAAAATTTTGATTGCAAATCTTTTACAATCTGTGCAGTGCCATCCGGAGAACCGTCATCTATTACCAGTACATGAAAACCCTCATTAAGGTTGAAAATAGCATGAAGGATATTTGTAATATTTTCCTTCTCGTTATAAGTTGGTATGATAACCAGTTTTTCCACTAATTATTTTGTTTCCGGTAAATAACGAATTTACAATAATACACTAAAGAAATCCTGTTAAATTTTTTCACAGGTTATTAGCACTGATTAACTCTTCTTCAGTATCGTTCTGGTGTAGATCTCCGTGAGCTTTTGCTTGGTGTGCTGGGGAAAGTCACCCTTCATCATCCAGTCGTAATACTGCGGCTCTGATTTCAGCACATCGGATACCGGGCGGCCTTTAAATTTACCAAAATTGAAAACCTCTGTTCCGTTTTCCATTACAAAGCGACGGGCAAAGTCCACAATCTGGTCTTCACCAATTACTTTTAAAATGGAATCAATATTATTGCCCAGCTCCGGGTACTTTATTATTTGTGCTTCCAGTATTTCGTGGGTAGCAGAAGCATCCACCTCGGCACCGTGAGCACCGTCCAGCACTTTACTGCAATAAAACTTATAGGCTGCTCCCAATGTTCTTGGTTCCATTTTATGAAAAATATTCTGCACATCCAGCATCTTGCGGTTCTTCATATCAAAATCCACCTGTGCCCGTAGAAATTCTTCCATCAGCAATGGAATGTCAAACCGGTTGGAATTATAACCTGCAAAATCACAACCGTCAAGCATTTGCTTAAATTCCTGTGCCACTTGCTTGAAGGTCGGTGCATCTTTCACCATGTCATCCGTAATACCATGTATATCAGTCGAGCCTTTTGGAATCGGCATTCCGGGGTTCAGGAGCTTTCTTTTTACACTTCTAGTGCCATCTACCAGCACTTTTACAATAGCTATTTCAATAATACGGTCAGTTCCAAGATTGACACCTGTCGTTTCGAGGTCAATAAAGGCAAGCGGCTTTTTAAGTTGTAGCATCGGGGTCAGTAATTTCTTATTTATTAAGGCTGGCAAAGTTAACGGTTTGAATCGCTCTAAAAAATGAAATTGAGCGCTGTAAACTTTTGTGAAACAAAGATAACCAGTTATTTATACAATCCTGACCGCCGGGCAGCTTTACTAGACAGCAGATACCCGCAAAACCCAGTCAATTTCTTATCTTTACCGGCGCAAAATAATATGCCGTTTTATACGTTAATTAGTCAAAATATCCCCGAAAAATGAGAAATAAGTTCCTTACCGCTTTATTGCTTTTAGTTGTGGCTGTAGCAGTTACATCTTGCTATTCATCCCGCAAATCGGGTTGCCCTGCCAATATGAATTCCAACGCAAAATTCAGAGGTTAATCATTTTCTTTAATTACGTATGAACTGGATTAATCTGACTGATGAAGATCAGTTGCAGGAATTGATTGTGCATTCCAATACTAACCCTCAAATTATTTTTAAGCATAGTACCCGTTGCAATATCAGCAGTGTTGCCTTACAACGATTAAAGGGGAATAAGGAAAATACTGGCATTGATATTTTCTATCTCGACCTTTTACAATACCGTTCTTTATCAAATAAGGTAGCTGAAGTTTTTAATGAACATCATGAATCGCCTCAGATACTGGTTATTAAAAATGGGGAATGTGTTTACACAGAAAGCCATCTTGGTATTACGGCTAAGGAATTGATAGAACAAGCAACTGCTAACTAAGCTTCCACTTTTCGTTTCCCAAAAAATCTTTTTCTTCTTCTTTTTGTCACTTCATCACTATTACTGATGGATAAATAAACGGAATGCAGCTCCACTCCCAATTGCTTACCTTTTAACTGGAACGAACCCATCGCATCTGTCTTCAGGTATTTTGGCATTTCTACTTTATCCAATACCCAATCAGAAATTAATAATTCGGATTCCAAATCATGACACTTACCCAATATCCTGGCAGTTGTATTTAAAACATCACCATGATAAGCGATTTCAGATTTATACTTTCCTACTTCTGATACCACCACATTACCGCCATGCAAGGCCGCTTTAAATTCGGGTACCCGGCCATATCTTTTTTCATACTGCTCTTTATACCGGCGTATCTGTTTTTGTATCGCAAAAAAACAACGGACACAAACAGCAAATTTTACCCCTTTCTTTAACGGCCATGTTACCACTACTTCATCACCCACATATTGATAGACCCTTCCGAAATACCGGGCTATCGGTTCGCTGATGTCATAAAAATAATCCTGCAGAAAATGACTGAACTCCAGCTCCCCCATTTCTTCTGCAATATCAGTAGATCGGTTAATATCTATAAAAAGAAATAAACGTTCTTCTTGTTTTACCTGGTGATATTTTCCCAGCACTAAATTATAAATAGCATCACGACCCAGTTTCCGGTGCAGCTCATCCATAAAATTTGAGAATAATGATATAGCCAGAGATAGACCCAAAAATTCAAAGACCTTTTGGGTCATAAAAAAATCTCTGAGGCTATGCGGAAATATCGTTTCATATGTACTGATTGGTAACCAGTTTACAATTATCATGATAATGATAAACAACACCATGAACCAGCATGTAACCCGCAGTGTCCTGTAAAAAAGATAGAACCAGAATTTGGTTCGACGATGCCTGCGCCGGAATTCCATTGCCTGTGTTTCAAAAAAAGCAATGGCGAAACCAATCGGGATACTGACTATTAATGAAGTAGAAAGAGCAATCCAGTTGAAGCCATGCCTTGCCAAAGCATAAACAGCAAATAGTAAAACAGATAAGTAAATAATAAACACATTATTTTGGGAGATAATCTTCCAGGGCTTCAATAAATCAAACGACTGTGCGTACGACCTCGATGCATAAGAACCTGCCAGCGAACCTAATTTAGCAGTCTTTATTTTATTATCATCTCCCATTAATGCAGTATTGTTTAGCTATTAGTGATAACCGCTGGCTAAAAGTAGAACTTAATATGAAAAAAAATTGCCTGAAAATAAATAATCCCTACCTTTAACCCCTTAATGAGAACATTTACACATAATCATCATCATTCAGCACTACGAAAGTAGGCCGTGAAGATATTATGTACTAAACATAGTCAGGGGCTTACTAAACAGTAAGCCCTTTTTTATTATTAAAAATTGTAAATAATATATATATGGAGACGATATTAAAAATAGCAGTTCAAAAATCAGGCAGGCTTTATGAAGGCTCGATGAAACTGCTGAAAGAATGTGATATTGAAATTAGTAATGGCAATAACCAGCTAAGGATACAATCACCCAATTTCCCGATAGAAGTTTTCTTTTTACGGGATGATGATATTCCTGAGTATGTACAGGATGGAGTAGCTGACATTGGCTTCGTTGGTGAAAATGTAGTACTGGAAAAAAATAAAGTAGTTGATATTATTGAAAAACTGGGTTTTGGGAAATGCAGATTATCTATTGCCATTCCTAAAAACGGAACATTGAAATCGATGGAAGATTTGAATGGTAAAAAAATTGCTACCAGCTACCCGGTTATTCTTACTAATTACCTGAAGCAAAAAAATATCAGTGCGGAGATACATGAAATCAGCGGGTCGGTAGAGATAGCCCCAAAAATTGGTTTGGCAGATGCCATTTGTGATTTGGTAAGTTCTGGTAGTACTCTTTTTACTAATGAACTTAAAGAAATAGAAACTATTCTTTATTCTGAAGCAGTATTAATCAGTGATAAAAAGCTGCCTGCTGAAAAGAAAGTGATTCTTGATAAAATGCTATTCCGCATATGTTCGGTAAAAAAAGCAAGGAACAATAAATATGTACTACTGAATGCACCAAATGATAAAATAGATACCATTTGTAATTTATTACCCGGTATGAAAGCCCCTACAATTCTGCCATTGGCAAAACCAGGCTGGAGTTCGATTCACTCTGTAATAAATGATTCAGATTTCTGGAACATCATTGAACAACTGAAAGCCAACGGTGCAGAAGGTATCCTGATTATACCCATTGAAAAAATGATTATTTAAAGAAGCCCCATATAAACTATTATGAAGATTTATAAATATCCCGATATAACAGAATGGAGCAAGCTGGTAAAGAGGCCTGCTATTGAAACGGCTGAGCTTGAAAAGAAGGTGAAAAAAATATTACAAAAAGTAAAAGATAACGGTGATAAAGCTATCCGGAAATATGCAAAAGAATTTGATGGTACAAAGATTAAAAATCTTTTAGTAACTGAAAAAGAAATAGTGACTGCAACAAATACAGTAAGTGATGAACTTAAATATGCTATTCATCAGGCAAAGAAAAATATAGAAACATTTCACACAGCACAAAAAGAACCGGTTAATAAAATAGAGATCATGCCCGGTGTAAAATGCTGGAGAAAATCTGCGGGCATTGAAAAAATTGGTCTTTACATTCCCGGTGGCTCAGCTCCATTATTTTCTACCGTATTAATGTTGGGAGTACCTGCACAACTGGCAGGTTGCAAAGAAATTATTTTATGTACGCCACCATCAAAAGATGGAAGTATAAATCCGGCAATATTATATACCGCACAATTGTGTGGCATTACTAAAATCTTTAAAGCAGGTGGTGCACAAGCAATTGCTGCCATGGCTTATGGAACAGAAAGCATTCCGAATGTCTTTAAAATATTCGGCCCGGGAAATCAGTTTGTTACTATGGCGAAACAACTTATTCAGCAACAAGGCGTGGCAATTGATATGCCAGCCGGGCCGTCTGAAGTATTAGTAATTGCTGACGATACAGCCATTCCTGAATTTGTAGCCGCTGACCTTCTATCTCAGGCAGAACATGGAGCAGATTCGCAGGTAATACTGGTAACAACCAGTGAAGTAGTTACCGAAAAAGTAATCATTGCAATCAATGAACAGTTTGAAAGTCTGCCTAGAAAAGAAATAGCCTTAAAAGCCTTAGAAAATAGCAAAGCTATTATTGTAAATACTATCAAAGAAGCTGTAGCTTTTTCTAATCTCTATGCGCCGGAGCATTTAATTATTTCCTGTAAAGATGAAGAACTTATAGGGGAAGAAATAATTACAGCCGGTTCAGTTTTCTTTGGAAACTACTCTCCTGAAAGTGTTGGTGACTATGCCAGTGGTACTAATCATACTTTACCAACCAATGGCTACGCTGCCATGTACAGTGGTGTTTCATTAGATAGTTTTGTAAAAAAGATAACTTATCAACGATTAACAAAAGAAGGTTTAGAAAATATCGGAACAACAGTAATGACGATGGCGGCAACAGAAGGATTAGATGCCCACAAAAATGCAGTTGCAATACGATTAAAAAATTAAGTAATGGAATTTAATGCAGAAACATTAGTCCGGGAAAATATCAAACAGATGAAAGCTTATTCATCCGCCAGAGATGAGTTCAGTGGTGAAGCCAGCATTTTCTTAGATGCGAATGAAAATTCATTTGGCTCTCCACTGCCGGTGAATTATAACCGTTATCCGGACCCGCTACAAGCAGCAGTAAAAGAAAAAATTGCACAAATAAAAGGAGTACCGCCAAAAAACATTTTCCTTGGTAATGGCAGCGACGAAGCAATAGATCTATTGTTCAGGGTTTTTTGTGAGCCTGGTCTTGATAATGTAATTATTCTTCCGCCGACTTACGGTATGTATGAAGTATGTGCCGAAATGAATAATGTGAAATTGAAAAAAGTTCCGTTGACAAGCAGTTTTCAATTAAACCTGGAAGCAATAGAGGAAGCAATAGATTCTCATACTAAAATAATTTTTATTTGTTCGCCTAATAACCCAACAGGCAACAGTATTAATCGTAACGACATTGAAGTACTCCTGAATAATTTTGATGGATTGGTGGTAATTGACGAAGCTTACATCAATTATGCCAAACAAAAAACGTTTATTCCTGAATTAACAGAATACCCCAATTTGGTAATCATGCAAACTTTTTCCAAGGCATGGGGATTGGCAGGACTCAGGCTGGGTATGGCTTTCGCAGGTTTACCCATTATCCACTATCTGAACAAAGTCAAGTATCCATATAATATTAATTTAAGTACACAGCAATTAGCTCTGGAAGCACTGGAAGGTATTAATACCGTGAATAACTGGGTTAAGGTTACTGTAGAACAAAGGGACTGGCTGGCAGAAAAGTTAGCTACATTAACTTTCACAGCAACTATTTATCCATCCGACGCTAATTTTATTTTGGTAAAAATGAAAGGTGCAGTCGCCATTTATAATTACCTGGCAGCAAAAGGAATAATTGTCCGTAACCGTTCAAGGGTTGTTTTATGTGATGATTGCTTACGTATTACCGTTGGTACTCCAGAAGAAAATCAGCAATTGATTAACGAACTAAAAGCTTATACAGCATGAAGAAAGTTTTATTTATAGACCGTGATGGTACATTGATTAATGAAGCACCGCCAACTTATCAGCTTGATTCTTTTGATAAGCTGGAGTTCTATCCAAATATGTTTACGTGGATGCGGCGCATTGCCACTGAACTTGATTTTGAGTTGGTAATGGTAACCAACCAGGATGGATTGGGAACTGCATCCTTTCCGGAAGACACCTTCTGGCCGGTACACAATTTTGTAATGAAAAGTTTACAAAATGAGGCGATTATTTTTAGTGATGTAAAGATTGACAGAACTTTCCCAAAGGACAATGCCCCTACCCGAAAACCCGGAACAGGAATGCTGACATCGTATTTAAATAACAAAGATTATGATATTGCTGGTTCATTTGCTATTGGTGACCGGATTACCGATATACAACTGGCAAAAAATTTAGGTTGTAAAGGCATCTGGTTAAATAACGACCCCAATCTCGGTACCGGAGAAATAAGTGATGCCGTAAAAGAATTAGCAGCTACAACTGTACTGGAAACAACTGACTGGAAAAAGATTTATGAATTTCTTAAACTGGGTCAACGCATTATTAAAAGCAATCGGAATACCAATGAAACAAAAATCAGTATTGAAATAAATTTAGATGGTACTGGCAAATCATCCATCAATACTGGTTTGAACTTCTTCAATCATATGCTTGACCAGCTCAGCAGGCATAGTGGCATTGATTTATCAATTACTACGAATGGCGATTTACATATTGACGAACATCATACCATTGAAGACACCGCTATTGCATTAGGAGAAGCTTTTCAATTGGCATTAGATAATAAGAAAGGGATAGAACGTTATGGCTTTTGCTTACCGATGGATGATTGCCTGGCACAGGTAGCCATTGATTTTGGTGGAAGAAGCTGGTTGGTTTGGAATGCCACATTCACTAGAGAAAAAGTGGGTGATATGCCAACCGAAATGTTTTACCATTTTTTCAAATCTTTTTCCGATGCAGCTAAATGCAACCTGAATATTAAAGTAGACGGAGAAAATGAGCATCATAAAATAGAATCGATTTTTAAAGCACTGGCAAAGTCAATTAAAATGGCTGTTACAAGAAATGTTGACAATATGCAATTGCCCAGTACAAAAGGAGTATTATAAGAATGAACATTTCAATTATAAAATATAATGCCGGGAATATCCAATCTGTACTATTTGCATTAGAGCGGATTGGCATCAATGCCACTGTAACTGATGACCCGGAATTACTTCGTTCATCCGATAAAGTAATTTTTCCTGGTGTAGGAGAAGCAAGTACTGCAATGAATTATTTAAAGGAGAGAAATCTTGACAAGCTAATTGTATCGTTAAATCAACCAGTATTGGGTATTTGTCTTGGAATGCAATTAATGTGTGATTATTCTGAAGAAAATGATACAAATTGCCTTGGGATATTTGATACAACAGTTAAAAAATTTATTACCAACTTAAAAGTACCGCAAATAGGTTGGAATACTATTGCTACTAAAACAAATCCCTTATTCAATGAGATTACAAGCACTCAGTATTGCTATTTCGTTCATAGTTATTATGCAGACTTGTGTAATAATACGATTGCAGAAACAGAATACGGCATTTCATTCAGCAGTGCATTGGCAAAAGGCAATTTTTATGGTGTACAATTTCATCCGGAAAAAAGTGCAACAACAGGAGAACAAATTTTAAAAAACTTTTTATCGTTATAACAAATGACAATCATTCCCGCAATTGATATTATAGATGGTAAATGTGTCCGTCTTACAAAAGGAGATTATAATAAACAGACTATTTATAATGAAGACCCATTAGAAGTGGCGATGCAATTTGAAGATGCCGGTCTGCAACGATTGCACCTTGTAGACCTTGATGGTGCAAAAGCCGGTGAAGTAAAGAACTGGAAAGTATTAGAGAAGATTGCTACCAAAACCAAGCTGGCAATAGATTTCAGCGGTGGCATCAGTACACAGGAAAGTCTGGAGATAACTTTTAATTCCGGTGCTGCGTATGCTGCCGTTGGCAGCATAGCCGTGAAAGATGAATTTACTTTCACTGGCTGGTTATTAGCTTTTGGTGCAAACCGATTTATCATTGGGGCAGATGTAAAAGACGAGATAATTGTTATTAAAGGCTGGACAGAAATAACGACGATTAATGTGTTTGATTTTATAGGTAACTATAAGCTAAAAGGTGTGAAGCAATTTTTCTGTACTGATGTAAATAAAGATGGGATATTACAAGGGCCTGCTACCAGCTTATATAAAAAGATAATGAACCAGCATCCATCCATAGACCTGATTGCAAGTGGTGGCGTTACCACTATTAAGGACATTGAAGAGTTAAGAGAATCAGGTTGCCACGGAGCAATTATCGGGAAAGCCATTTATGAAAACAGGATAACATTAAATGAGTTAAAAAGATTTATATAATCAAATGCTTACGAAAAGAATTATACCATGCCTGGATATTAAAGATGGGCGAACTGTAAAAGGCACCAACTTTATCCAGCTTCGTGATGCAGGTGACCCTGTTGAACTGGCCGTTCGATATTGCCAGGAAGGTGCCGATGAACTGGTTTTTCTTGATATTACTGCAACAACAGAAAAGAGGAAAACATTGGCAAAATTAGTAAGAGATATCGCTACCCATATCAATATTCCTTTTACTGTTGGCGGTGGTATTAATAACATTGGTGATGTAAGTATGTTATTAGAAAATGGTGCGGATAAAATATCTGTCAATACTTCGGCAGTTAGAAACCCGGAGATGATTAATCAGTTAGCCAAAAATTTCGGTAGCCAATGTGTGGTGGTTGCTATTGATGCAAATATTATTGACGGACAATGGATGGTGGTAACACATGGTGGTAGAAACCCTACTACCCTATTTGCTAATAAATGGGCAAAGGAGTTAACAGAAAGGGGTGCCGGTGAAATTTTATTAACCTCAATGGAAAATGACGGTACTAAAAATGGTTTTGCAATTGATATTACAAAAGAAATAGCTTCTTCAGTTCCAATACCTGTTATCGCTTCTGGCGGGGCGGGAACAATGGAACATTTTGCTGAAGTATTTAAAACCGGAAAGGCTGATGCAGCACTGGCAGCTAGCATTTTTCATTTTCATGAAATAGCTATTCCTGATTTAAAGAAATATTTGTTTGACCAAAATATTCCAATGCGATTATGATAGTCATCATTATTTTACTGCTTTTCTCATTATATATGTACTGGCATTTTGAGCAGCGCAGAAAAATCCGTAATACAGAACATCGCCGGGAAAAACAAGAAGCCCTTATGAATCTTCTCAATAAGGTTAGAAAACAAGAAACTGACGACAACGATAATAAAACAGAAAAAATATGACTCCTGATTTTTCAAAATATGCTGATGGTCTTGTCCCGGTAATCATCCAGGATGTAACTACACAAAAAATACTGATGCTTGGATTTATGAATGAAGAAGCATTTACCAAAACACAAAACGAAAGTAAAGTCACTTTTTTTAGTCGTAGTAAACAACGCCTGTGGACAAAAGGAGAAACGTCTGGTAATTTTTTATTAGTAAAAGAAATTCTTAGTGACTGCGACAATGATACTATTCTTATAAAAGCCCAACCTACCGGCCCCGTTTGCCATACTGGCGCAGACACTTGTTTTAATGAAAGCAATTCATCGTTTAGTTTGCAAAAGCTTGAAGACATAATCGCCGACAGAAAAAATAATCCTTCAGATAATTCTTATACCTCATCCCTTTTTAAAAAAGGCATTAATAAGGTAGCTCAGAAAGTTGGTGAAGAAGCGGTGGAAATGGTGATAGAAAGTAAAGACGACAATGAAGAAAAATTTTTGAACGAGTCTGCTGACTTACTATACCATTATCTTGTTTTATTGAGAGCCAAAAACTATTCTCTTAATGATGTGATGAAAGTGTTGGCAGAAAGGCAAAATAAAAAACCGCTTTCTTCTATAAGCGGTCATTAATACATATCCAATAAAAAATATTTTACTTCTCTACCAATATCTTCTGGCGGAACTGTGTTCTGTTATTACTCAACTCCAGCACATAGATTCCTGCTGCTGATTGTACCGGAAGCGGTAACACCGCACTGCCGTTTACTGCCATATTCACTTTGCCTTTTAATACCAGCTGACCACCTGCATTGAATAACCGGTAATCAAACGGTCCATCATGACCCGATTTATTGAACACCGTTATCACACTTTTTGCTGGATTCAGGACTAAGAAAGAATTATTTGAAAACTGGTTCTCTGTTACCGCTATAGTCTTGGTATAGCTAAACTTACCATCTATATCTACCGGCTTTATCCGGTAATACGCTATACCCTGCAATGGCGTCCGGTCTTCATAATCATACTGCTCCTGCCTTGAACTGTTGCGGGCTGCTGTATGACCTATCGTAGTAAACGTTATCCCATCATAGCTCCTTTGTATATCAAATCTGTCTGCTCCTTTTTCATTATCTGTTACCCAATGCAGGTAACTGATACCTGTTTTTCTTTCTGCTGTAAAACTGATAAGTTTTAAAGGAAGAAGTACATCTGCTGCATAACCAAATGTCATCGGGGCAGAAAATGAACTTCCGATAAATGATGTAACATAGCCCGTAGTTGTTACATTTCCTGCGGCAGAACCTCCCCCACTTATCCAATTCCCACCGATATACAAGCCAACCCTTATTTCACTAATCAAAACGTTATCAAAAGGAACTTTTGAGTTATCCCAGTTTAAGGTAACCTGTCCGCTGCCACCACTTATTTCATCTATCTGCCAATACTCATTCGCATTTACCTGTACTAACGGAGCGGTAAGGTTGAATACATTGGATGTTGGTGTATAATAATGACAATTTATCTCAGATATAGCAGACAGGGTCTGCACTGTAGCTGGTCTTAAATAAGTGGCATCGCCAACAGGAAAACTAAAATTCGTATTCCCATTCTTTTTCACCCATCCTGTTACATGGCGGCTGTCTGTAGCTCCGGTATGGGATGAACCTGCTTCATATACCAAATAATTAGGTGTTGCAGATGTGGCAATCAATCCATTGGCAAATGTATGTACACCACTTACACTTAAATTATTATTCAATGTAATGCCTGCTGTGTTATCTGTATTTAGATTATATGTTTTAAAAGCCTGTGCGCCGCCTACCGTTTGTGCAGACGTGCCATTCAAATACAACGTCCCTGTACCAACTGCCATTGATGATTGGTCATTCGTTATATTCCCCTTTATATACAAATTGCCTGCATTAGATAAGACTGCCGCAGATGTATTCGTGAAATTGCCATTTATATAAAGGATATCACTACCGCCGGTTGTGTATAACGTCCCTGTATTCTGCAGATTAACCTGGGCATTTACGGAACTATATATCAGGAAGTAAAATATACAGGTTAGGGGTAATTTCATAAATATCTTTTTAATCTTACCGAAAATTTAATTCAATACCCTCCAGGCAGTACCATCAGAAATTATTTCAATATAGTTAGTCCCAGCAGCAAAAGCCAGGTTAGTAGTAGTTGTTGCATTAGCTGTATTTACAGCAATTGATAATGTTACGTTACCTGTACCATGATTTAATAAGCGATACATTTTACCCGTACAGCTACTCGCTGCAGGAAGAGTCCATGTTGCTGCTGCGCCAGTATTAATAACAACATAATCTGTTGTAAGTAGAGTATAGTTACCCGTACCACTTCTGTAACCAACTGTAACTGACCCTGAAACTTTAACTCCGGTTCCGGTAACCCTCATCCTTTCTGTACTTGTAGCTGTGGGAACAGTTGTATAAAAAATAATATCTTTATTTTCTGTTGAATTACCAATCACAAAATCATTACCGGTTGCATATATATATGCAGTATTAGCACCGCCTAACACACCACTTGAAGTATTTCCGCCTCCATTAATACCCATATCAATAAAGTTAACAGTTTCGCTACCATTGTTTGCAGTAGCTACTACATCAGAACTGGCAGCTGTTCCAGCGCTATTATTCTGAATATTCAGCTGTGCATAACTGTTCGTATTCCCTTTACCTACAATTACATTTTGATAGTTTGTATTTCCTGTTACACCAGCATCCACAATTAATTTCTCCGGATAAGTGCCATTAAATGTAGAGGTTCCTATGCCAACATTCCCATTACCATCAATCCGCATCCTCTCATTGGTAGCTGACAGCCCACCGGTAAATAATGCCAGATACTTAGATACTGATGCATTGCCAATCGTAAAATCATTACCTCCGTTTGTCCATAGATACGCTTTACTGGCGCCACTAAGTATTCCACTTCCGGTATAACCTGTTCCATTCATACCCATATTAATAAAAGCTCCGGCACTATTTGCAGCTAAAAAGTCAGCGCTGGCACTGGTACCTGTTGAACTATTTGTCATTTTTGTTTGAAACCAGCCGTTCATTGTTCCTTTCATACTCAAAGGATAGACAGATGAGGTAGTTCCTGCATCTATTAATAATTTTTCAGGATTTGAGCCATCCCAGGTACTCGTACCTATGGCTACATTACCGAGATGATTTATACGCATCCTTTCATTGGCAGCAAGTGTACCAGCCGTAAAGAATTTTATCACCTTACCAGCAGTAGCATTACCGATTGCCAAATCGTTACCGGTACTATACAAATAAGCATCATTAATCCCGGTAATGTTGAATGAAGCCGCATTGTAGGTACTTGAATTAATACCCATGTCAATATAATTTGCTGTTTCACTACCGTTATTTGCAGTAGCCACCACATCGGAAGAAGCACTATTTCCAGCAGAATTGTTCTGGATATTCAATTGCAGATAACTGTCTATACTACCCTTGCCAACAATTGCATTTACTGAAGTTGTAGTTCCCGCATCTACTAATAATTTTTCCGGGTATGTTGCATTAAATGTAGAAGTTCCTATTCCGAGACTGCCCGACGTTGTTAACCTCATCTTCTCGGTATTATTAGTAATAAATGGGAGAGCATAGTTACTGGTAGTGCCTAAGTTTTGTTGAGAGACAACGTTATTGCCACCATGCACCCAGGGAGTACCTGTACTACCGGGTAAACTTTCTGATGCGGCATACCAGTTGGTTCCATTACTTACTAACCTGATAGCTTTATTTGTTTGGGTAAGTGTCCATGAACTAAGCCCGTCCACCGTTTGTGATGATGTGGTGGCTATTGTAAGTACAGATGAGTTTGAACTTACATTTTTAACCCAGTACTCCCGGCCAGTAATACCTACTGCTGTCGGCAATGTAAGTGTAGTAGCAGATGTACCTGTGAACGCCAATAAATTATCTGAACTGCCTGCTGTTGTATTTGTAGTAAATGCCGTTACGGCATTTGACAAAGACCCTCTTATGTCTAGCGTGGAGTTTGGGGTGGTAGTACCGATACCAATTTGTGCTTCTGCATGCATACATATTACAAGCAGTGCCACGGTGAATAGCTTCTTCATGGATGGATTTTATTTAGGATGTTGGATTTATACAAGACTAAGAAAATACATTTATAAAGCAGAATTCAATATAATTAACGATTTTATTCTGTTTTATACGTTTTCACTTTTTACACTAAGGGTAAACAATTAAATTATTATCTCAGCTTCCCATTTTATTTTATCATAAACAGATAAATAAAAAACCCGCTTTCAGTTGAAAGCGGTCATTAATACATATCCGAAAAAAACATTTTACTTCTCTACCAATATCTTCTGGCGGAACTGTGTTCTGTTATTGCTCAGTTCCAGCACATAGATTCCTGCTGATGATTGTACCGGAAGCGGTAACACCGCACTGCCGTTTACTGCCATATTCACTTTGCCTTTTAATACCAGCT
>JANMFO010000311.1:0-5238 GCA_031374245.1 Chitinophagaceae bacterium
TTTTAACCAACTGCTGCAACTTGCCTTTCATGTTATCAAAAGTAGCCACCTTTTTTGTTATCTAACGCACAGATTATGCTTCTTTTACCCAATAAAATATTTCCTTTTCAACTTTTTTTACTCCTTCAGTCCTAACCAATAATGGATAGACAATTTCTCTTAGCACTTCGAGTAGGCAGTCTATATCTTCCAAAACAAATCACCAGATTTAATAAATATATCTGCAATTTTAAACATGCTCTCTTTTGGCTTCGAAACAAATAGAACCTAGTATTTCTTAAACAAAGAAACTGGAAAAAAATCCAGCCTCACTGTAGTAATCCAATCTGAATTCAAAACTTATTGCATTGAATTCATCCAATTTATTAAGCGTTCAAACCATTTATCATCGGTAGTTTTATTGTGCATCCCAAAACCATGTCCGCCTTTGGGATATAAGTGCATTTCTGCTAGCACCTTATTTTTAATACAAGCCTGGTAAAAACGAATACTATTTTCGGCCGGCACCGTTCCATCATCTCCCGCATGAACTAAAAAAGCAGGTGGACTATTTTTCGTTATCTGCAATTCGTTAGAAAAAGTTTTAGTCATCTCCGCCGTAGGTTTATTTCCAATCAAATTATTTTTCGAGCCTTGGTGTGTAATGCTGTCATTAAAACTGATAACCGGGTAGATAAGAATGGTAAAATCAGGCCGTACAGAAATTGTACCTTTTAAAGATGAATCTGCAACAAAATTAAAATGAGTTGCAGCAGTTGATGCTAAATGCCCTCCTGCTGAAAAACCCATAATGCCAATTTTTTGCGGGTTTAATCCCCATGCTATTGCCTGTTTTCTCACATTCCAGATAGCTTGCTGTGCATCCTGCAGGGGGCCGGTTGTTTTATCTGTCATGATAGAGTCATTGGGCAGTCGGTACTTTAAGACAAAAGCAGTTATTCCTTTTTCATTAAACGCTTTAGCCACTTCCACTCCTTCATGATCTATCGCCAATCTTTTATAACCACCTCCGGGACAAATAATAACCGAGGTACCATTGGGCTTTACAGGAGTAAATTTTGTAAGAGTGGGTACAACTACTGAAGAAATACGGATAGTTCCATTTTCAAAAACACCCAATTCTTTGATTTTTGATTGAATAGATCCCGGTATTGCTCCCGGATATAATGTCATTTCCGTAACAGATTGTGCCTGTAAAGGGGAAAAAATATTCATACTAAAAGCAAAAATAAAACAAGTAAAAAATGTATTCCGGTTAACAGAATGATGCGGTTCCTTCATAACTACAAGTATTTTGTTTAATATAAGTTTTTTATTGCAGTTTTCAGATCAACATTACTTAAATCGCTGCTGCCAGTTATTTTTCTTAATTAACAGGGAATAATTTCTCAGGAACTAACACCTTAAAATAAGTTATTTTTGAATTAATTACAGGAGAACAAACTATATCCGGGAATGAAGGAAAAACTGAAGCAATTAGCCCAGCAACTGGAAGGTGACTTTTTTGATGATAGCATGATGCAGATTTTATATGCTACTGATGCTTCAGCTTACCGTGAAATGCCATTGGCTGTAGCTATTCCAAAATCCGTTGCCGATATAAAAAAATTGATTGCTTTTGCGAGAAAGGAAAAGACTTCGCTGATTCCGAGAACGGCCGGCACTTCTCTGGCGGGACAAGTGGTAGGAAACGGCATTATCGTGGATGTGTCAAAACATTTTACAAAGATTATTGAACTGAATGCAGCCGAAAATTGGGTTCGGGTACAACCGGGTGTTATCCGGGATGAACTGAATATGTTTTTGAACCCATATGGTTTGTTCTTCGGGCCTGAAACTTCCACTGCAAACAGAGCAATGATTGGTGGCATGGTGGGTAACAACTCCTGCGGCTCTAATTCGATAGTATACAAAAGTACACGGGAACATTTGCTGGAAGTAAAAGCATTACTGAGTGATGGCAGTGAAGCAACATTCAAATCATTGACTATAGATGACTTTCATACAAAATGTGAAGGCAATAGCCTGGAAGCAGACATTTACAAATCTGTGCGAAGCTTATTGAGCAATTATGATAACCAGGTGGAAATAAGAAAAGAGTTTCCAAAAAAATCAGTTGAAAGAAGAAATACCGGTTATGCTGTTGATGTATTACTTGAGTCTGCACCCTTTACTGCGGGAGCAGAGGATTTTAATTTTTGCAAACTGATTGCCGGCTCGGAAGGTACTCTTGCATTTATTACAGAAATAAAATTGAATATAGTTCCCCTGCCACCAAAAGAAGTTGGTTTGTTATGTGTGCATTTTAATTCTATTGATGAATCATTAAGGGCAAACCTGATTGCTTTAAAATATAAACCAAGTGCCAGCGAACTGATAGACCATTATATACTTGAATGTACCAAAGAGAATAAAGAACAAATCAAGAACCGTTTTTTCGTACTGGGTGATCCCGGTGCAATCCTGGTAATTGAATTTGCCCGTACCAACCGGGAAGAAATAACAGCCATTGCTAAACAGGTGGAGGAAGATATGAAGGCGGCGGGACTTGGTTATCATTTCCCTTTATTATTTGGAGATGACAGTAAAAAAATATGGACACTGCGCAAGGCCGGGTTGGGATTACTCAGCAATTTACCCGGCGATGAAAAAGCAGTGCCGGTGATTGAAGACACGGCAGTGGATGTTAATGATTTGCCTGCTTATATCCGAGACTTCAATGAAATTTTAAAAAGGCATAATTTATATTCGGTACATTATGCCCATGCCGGATCGGGAGAAATACATTTACGGCCTATTATCAATTTAAAAACAAAAGAAGGCAACCAGTTATTCAGAACAATTGCTGAAGAAATAGCAACGCTGGTAAAAAAATATAATGGTTCATTAAGTGGCGAACACGGCGACGGAAGGCTGAGAGGAGAATTCATCAAACAAATGGTAGGTGAAAAAAATTACCAGTTACTAAAAGAAATAAAACGAACCTGGGACCCGGACAATATTTTTAACCCGAATAAGATTGTTGACACCCCGCCGATGAATACGATGCTGCGCTATACTCCCGGCCAGCAGACACCTGTCTTCAAAACAATATTCCGTTTCAATAACCAGGATGTGCTGCAACATGCTGAACAATGCAATGGAAGTGGCGACTGCAGGAAGACAGAATTATCCGGCGGCACGATGTGCCCTTCCTTTATGGCCACCCGCAATGAAAAGGATACAACGAGAGCAAGGGCAAATATTTTACGGGAGTTTCTCACCAATTCTGATAAGCTCAATCGCTTTGATCATAAAGAAATTTATGAAGTAATGGATTTATGCCTGAGCTGTAAAGGCTGTAAATCAGAATGTCCAAGCAATGTAGATGTGGCAAAACTGAAAGCAGAGTTTATGCAGCATTATTATGATGCAAACGGAGTTCCTTTCCGGTCGAAGTTGATTGCCAACTTCAACCGTTCTGCAAAATTGGGGGCTATGGCTCCAGGCATGTATAATTTTTTTGTAAAAAATAATATTACCGGCACGTTAATAAAAAAATTATCAGGCTTCGCTACGAAACGTTCTTTACCAACAATGTTTAAAACAACGTTGAAGAAATGGTATGAAAAGCAACAAGACAGAGTTCAAAAAGCACAAGGTTCAAGCAAAACTGTTTACCTTTTTTCTGATGAGTTTACCAATTATAATGATACCCAAATAGGTATTAAAGCCATTAAGTTATTGGAGAAATTAGGTTATGAAGTAATAATACCTGAACATATTGAAAGCGGAAGAGCCTGGTTATCGAAAGGACTATTAAGGAAAGCCAAAGAGATTGCGAACAAAAATATAGCACTGCTTTATCCATTAATAACTGCTAAAACACCATTGATTGGGATAGAGCCATCAGCCATTCTTACGTTTCGGGATGAATATGTAGACCTTGCTGATGACGAACTATTAGCAAATGCAAAACAACTGGCAGAAAATGTTTTTTTAATAGATGAATTTATTGCCAATGAAATAGAGAAAGGAAATATCAGTAAAGAACAATTTACCAAAGAAAAAAGGATTATTAAATTACATGGACATTGCCAGCAAAAAGCATTGTCCAGTGTTGCCCCTACCATAAAACTATTATCGCTTCCGGAAAATTACACAGTGGAAACTATTCCTTCAGGCTGTTGCGGCATGGCTGGTTCTTTTGGATATGAAAAAGAACATTATGAGTTATCTATGAAAATTGGTGAGTTGGTTTTGTTTCCTGCTGTTCGCAAACAAACAGATCACACAATCATAGCCGCACCCGGTACCAGTTGCCGCCACCAGATAAAGGATGGTACAGGCAGAAAGGCATTACACCCTGTAGAAGTATTGTGGCAGGCATTAGTATAAAACTTCATTGAACTATTTCAAATTTCATAATTTTTCAACAAATGTTTAAATACCCTGATTGTTAATAACAATATCATGACAAGGGTATATCTGCCAGGAAAGTGAGTCAGTTTTTTTGTTACTTTGACTATATGAATTTCTCTATTCCGTTAGCAGAAAGAATTCGCCCCAATTCATTAGATGAACTGTTGGGGCAGGAACATCTAACAGGCAAAGGCAGTATTCTACGGATGGCGATTGAAAAAGGCAAGATACCCTCCATGATCTTTTGGGGGCCACCCGGTACTGGTAAAACAACGATAGCCAACATTATTGCCAGCACATTAAAAGTTCCCTTCTTTAATCTCAGTGCCATAAGTGCAGGAGTAAAAGATGTGAGGGAAGTAATTGAACAAGCCAAAACAGAACCTGGTACTATTTTATTTATTGACGAAATACATCGTTTCAATAAAGGACAGCAGGATGCCCTGCTTGGCGCTGTTGAAAAAGGTATCATTACTTTAATCGGTGCTACCACCGAAAATCCGTCGTTTGAAGTAAACAGTGCCTTACTCAGCCGCTGCCAGGTGTACGTATTAAAGCCGTTGAATGAAAATGACCTGGTAAAATTGTTGCAAACAGCTATTCAAAAAGATGAATTACTAAGTAAAAAGAAAATTGAGCTCAAAGAAACTGCTGCGTTAATAAATATATCAGGCGGTGATGGAAGAAAATTACTAAACCTGCTGGAAATTGTTTGCGATGCGTCCGGAGAGAATGTAATCATTACTGATAAGTACGTAATGGAAGTGGCCCAAAAAAGAATTGCCTTATATGATAAAAGCGGTGAACAGCATTATGATATTATTTCTGCTTTTATAA
>JANMFO010000327.1:0-6112 GCA_031374245.1 Chitinophagaceae bacterium
CTTTAAGTTCTTCACCTAAATTATTACGTATAGCACTTTTTGCTAATGCAATTATTTTTATAGCCTTTAACCGGTTGTTCACAATTCCATACACTTCATCAACCAGTTCTTTGGTAGCAGTATTAGGATCGTAAAAAGTCAACTCGGTTTTCTTTTTTATATACTCGTAATCTCCTCGTTTGGGATAGCTGTCGCCCATGCCATTTTCAAACAAACCAGAACTTCCGGTAAGAATCAGCGATTTTATTCTGCCCGGATGTTTCAACACATGTACCAGGCCTACATGTCCACCCAGTGAATTACCGAGCAGATGAACACCGTGATAATCTCTTGCATCTAAAAATTTATTAACAAACTTAGCCAACCCCCCAACAGAAGTATGCAGGATGTCCATTTCCAGCAATGGCAGTATAGGTACCACCACTTTATAATGATGCCTGAAATATTCAATAAGGGGTTTAAAATTGCTTAATGCTCCGAATAAGCCATGCAATAGAACTAATGGCTCTCCGTCGCCTTCTTCAATAAATTTGAATTTTTCCAGTTGTTTGATTTCGTATTCCATGGCAGTCAATTCAGTGCTTTCTCTCCGGTTGCTAAAATAATCGATTTGGCGCAAAAAATCAGCAGTTTACTGCATAAAAGAGTGCTGCCTATCAGAACAAATATAGGCGCAACGAAGTTGTTTAAAAAACATGTTTTACTTACATGGTAATTTTCCTACCCATTGTATTATACAAAACTGACATATAAGGCTTTCCCTTGAAAAATTAAAGGTGAGATGGTTAATGGGTTGACATGTCTTTAGCAACAACATCAAAAAAGCTTTCCAGTTCGCCAAACATATCTTTAAAAAGTGGGATAACAGTACCTATGCCATCAATAGCTTTAGGGCCCCACGGTTGCACAAAAGAATAAACAACTGATTGCTGAATGGTTTCAGCTTTTACCAATTTGATTTGTTCTGCATAAAAAAGCAATACACTAAAAACAATGATGTAAATAACTGCGTACAAAAGAATACCGCCGAGCTTATTTAACCAGCCAAGCATTACTACTTCCACCGTTCTTTCAATAGCATTGGCACCTAATCGGATTAATAAAACAACAAGGATGAAAACAATTGCAAAAGAAATAACCGGCAACCATTCTTGTGATATTTTGACGGTCTTGCCAATATAGCCCGCTGCAACGGTGGAAAGCTTCATGGCAGCAGCAAGGCCAATGATAACGGCCACTAATGAAAACAAACCCACTATCAGGCCACGCTGATAGCCTTTTAATATGGCTAACACAATAACGACAGCAAAAATGAGATCAAGAATCATTAAATGGTTTAAAGTTTAGCGTCTCAGGTTTAAGGTTATTAGTACTGTTATCATAAACAATCCTTAAACCACAATACTATTTGGCTAACAATTCTTTTACCAAAGCAGAAATAGTTTTACCATCTGCTTTACCTGCAAGTTGTTTGGTAGCAACTCCCATCACCTTGCCCATATCAGCCGGAGATGAGGCGCCAACTACAGCAATAATTTTTGTCAGCTCAGCTTTTACTTCATCAGCAGACATTTGTTTTGGCAAAAATTTTTCAATTACCGCTATTTCTTCTTCCTCTTTTTTAGCCAGCTCCGGACGGTTTTGTTGCTGAAAAATTTCTAAAGAATCTTTTCTGCTCTTCACTAATTTCTGCAGCAATTTCGTTTCATCCTCTTCTGATATTTCGCCTTTAGCGCCTTCGGCAGTTTTTGCAATTATGATGGCAGCTTTTATAGCCCGCAGACTTCTTAATCCTGCTTCATCTTTTGCCAGCATCGCTGTTTTTAAATCTGCCATTATTTTTTGTTCGAGGCTCATATTCAAATAGTTTATGGTTTATAGTTTGTTATTTATAGTTATTGCCGAGCGTATTAGAAACCCAGAAAATCGTATCCTTATGATTAAAGACCTACAACTCCCGACGCTGTGCTCAATCTGCTTTATTTTCTTTTAATTGTTTTGCCTGAAATTTTTCATAAAATTCTTTGGAAAATTTTTTCATTTCTTCTACCTGATCTGCGTACTTGGTGGCACGGCCATACGTATCTGCCATTGTCATCATAGTCTGGTAAAAAAATTCGGCCATTTCATCCACCATCATATCTTTTGTCCACAGATCTATTCGTAATGCTGCTTTTTCAGCACCATCCCAGAAAGAAATCATCATGGCTTTCGCCTTTTGTGCATTATCAGCCGAAGTATCAGTAGCACTCCAGGAAATTGAATCCGGTACCCGGTTCTCATCCGTCATCACATCAATAATAATTGTCGATTTATTCATATATAATTTTAAAGGAAAGCAAAGATAGGAACACAGATGAAACAGATTAACATCGATTTTATTTACAAGCCCTTATAATACTTTGCCAGAGCAAATCAGCAGTTTTATTCCAACTATACCGTTCAACCACTGGTTTGCCTTTTTGAATTAAATCTTTCCTGAGATTTTCGTCTTTATACAGTAGCATCATTTTATCTGCAATGTCCGTATGGCTGTTTGCTTCAACATACAAAGCAGCACCCTCGGTTATTTCCTGCATGGAAGATCCGGCAGCTGTAATTACCGGCATGTCACAACGCATGGCTTGCAACACGGATGAAGCAAACCCCTGGTACAATGAAGGATTTATTAACCCGTAAGCAGCTCCTGTAATTTTAATGAGTTCATTCTCTTCAACATCTTGTATCACCACCACATCATTTCGATATTTATAAGATTTCAGGTTTTCTTTAAATGACTGATACGCTAATGCAAGTTTTCCTGCAAGCACCAGCTTCATACTTGTTTGCTGACGCTTCTTAAAAACAGAAAATGCTTTCAGCAGGTTCAATAAATTATTTGCCGGGTGAATGGCGCCAACATACACAAAATATTCTTTCCCGTCTGAGTATTTATTTTTTATTGCCAGTTTTTCTTCATGGCTTATTGGTTGAAAACATTCATTAGCACCGTTAAATATTACATCAATTGAAGAAACATCTGCATTATACTGAGTAACTATTGCCTGTTTTAAAAATTCAGAAACGGTGACTATTGATTTTGCTTTACTTAAAAACTTTGCTGTGTATTTTTTATAGAAGGGTAAATAAGATTTTTTTAAAAAAGAAGGATTCTGTAAAAAATCGAGTTCCTGCAAAACGAGGCACTGCGGCACTTTGGTGGTGAGTGAACAGATGCCGTCACAGGAAACAAATACATCTGCTTTATATTTTCTGAGAAGAGCTGATATTTTTATATCAAACCAAAATTTCAATAGCAAGGGGTGCCGTATTGGTGGGCCTGCTACCACCTGCTTCACATTAGAACCAGTAACAAAAGGATGACTATACTTCCGGTCTGAGATAAAAATGAATTCATGTTCCGGATTATTACCTGCAATACGCTTAAATGTTTCGTAGATAAAACACCTGTACACTGAGGGGTAATCATCAGGCAAAAACCTTGTGTTAACTGCAATAATCATTTATACAGGCAAAGGTATTGGTTAGCCGTGTTACTTCCTTAGTAAAACAGCTACACCACAGCTGAAAAAAATGAAATCATGCATTGATATCTACTTCCCTTTTTTACCATTGTTTTTAAACCTCTTTACCATAACATAGCTGTATAAAAAAACAGGAACATTTTCTGTGGACATTCATTTAATACTGGTTTTAAAACAGCGCATTAGTACAATTGATTAGTAAGTACTGCGGGTTTAATTTTATATTTCTTATCCGCATTGAAAAACCAAAACAAATACCTATGAAACATTTGTACATAAAAAAAATTATTCCCCCCACTTTTATCTTTTTATTTTTTTTAAGCTGTTTTAAAGTAACAGCACAGTGCCCTTATGGAGGCATACCAGGAACAACTGCATTCGATACAACAATTGTTTTAGGATCAGGTATTGTAACCACACAAATCAAGTTTTCAAAGTTTGATCCGCAAAACGGTATGGTTACCTGTGTAAAACTTTGTGTTACAATTAAAGGCATAATAGATACCGTTGCCTTAGAAAATTTTACAAATGCTCCTCAAACAGGAAGTTACACTTACAAAAGAAAGGATACTGTTACCGGACCAGGCATTCCTACCTATCTCACCAGTGCCCCAACCAACTTAAGTTTTGGCCCTTTCCCGCTTTCAGCTACAAACGGAGTTTTTGGTTCAGGCCCGGATTTTTATTCAAGGGGATCTGATACTGTTTTAACAAAAGTTCTTTGTGCAAATATCAGTGACTCAACTACCATTACACAGTTTTATGGTGTTAACGACAGCGTTACTTATAATTATACGGTAGATGCTGATGCAGTGGGTGTTGTTACTGGCGGCAGTTCATTGGCATTTGTCTTAAGTTCAGCTCTCGTAAACTTCCATTTTGAATATTGTACCTGTCCTGCGGTTGTTTTACCACTAAGTATCCGGAATTTTTTGGCAACTAAAATTGCAGATAATAAAGCAGAATTAACATGGGAAAATTTTGATGAAGAAAACGCCTCTGCTGCTTATCGCTATGTAATTGAAATGAGTAAGAATGGCAGAAGCTTTTCTGAAATTGGTGAACTCCCGAGGAATATAACCAGCAGTACCCTTTATAAATATGTTTATACAACCAAACAAAATGAAAATGGCATATTTTTCTTTAGGGTAAAACAGGTTTATAATAATGGGTACACCCGTTTCAGTACTGTTAAGCAGGTTTACCTGGAAAATTCACTATTAGCAAAATTTACTGTATTCCCTAACCCATCCACTGGTATTGTTGGTATCAAATTTGATAATATTGAGAGTGGAAAAATGGTGTTGCAGGTATTTAATTCCCGTGGACAAAAAGTAATGCAAAAAGATATATTGGTTGCAGGATCTTCTTATCAGCAGGTTGGTACGCTGGAAAGCGGTGTTTATTGGTTAAGGCTAACGGATGAAAAAAACCGGCTTTCTTATGTCAGTCAACTGTTGATTAAATGACCTCTTAGGTGGAAGAGGATGGTGGCTTGTAAAAGGGGCCTTGGTTCGGGGCCCCTTTCTTTTTTACCCCACCCCCTTAAAGGGGCTTAACAACAGCACAGCCCTTGCTTTTCAGGGGTTTCTCAACTTTTAAGGTTTTAAACTTTAAACTCTTAAACCCTTTCTCTACATTTGTTGATATGATTACTAATAACATGGAGTACAATACCACCAGAAACCAGCTTATTATGCGGGAGTATGGAAGGCATGTGCAGAAGATGATTGAGCATATTCTCACCATTGAAGAACCTGAACGCCGCCAGCGCAATGCGCAGGCCGCTATTGAACTGATGGGCTTTCTGAATCCTCATTTAAAAAATGTAGAAGATTTCCGGCATAAACTGTGGGATCATTTATTTCTGATAGCTGATTTTAAATTGGATGTAAAATCTCCATATCCCATTCCTACAAGGGAAACATTAAAAGCCAGGCCAGAACCGATGCCTTATCCCAAACATCATCCTAAGTTTTCTCACCTCGGAAAGAACCTGGAAATAGTTATTGATAAAGCATTAAAAGAGGAAAATCCTGAAAAGAAATTAGGCTTTGCCAATGCCGTAGCATATTACATGAAGCTGGCTTATAATAACTGGCATAAAGAAGTAGTGCATGATGATGCTATACAAAGTGAATTAAGCAGCATTACTGATGGGCAGCTTACATTCACCAATACTCCATACATAAAAGCATTCCGTCCGCAAAATGAGGACAGAGGTGGTGGCCGCAGAGATAACCGTGGCGGTGGTGGTGGCCGCAGAGACAATCGTGGCGGCGGTGGTGGTGGTGGTGGTCGCCGTGATAATCGTGGCGGCGGTGGTGGAAAGTTTCAAAAGAAACGGTATTAGTAAAATAAATTAAATAGTTAAATGGTTGATTAGGTTTTCTAATCAACCATTTTTTATTATAGCAGAATTTTCAATTACGTTTACTTTGCAGAAATAAAAAACTGTTTAGCTTAATTAACCAATACCCAATCAACCAACATGCATTCCTTCGAAGTAAGAGGTGGTAAAAAATTACACGGTGAAATAATTCCGCAGGGAGCTAAAAACGAAGCACTTCAAATTATCTGTGCGGTAT
>JANMFO010000336.1:0-7727 GCA_031374245.1 Chitinophagaceae bacterium
AAAATAGAATCATATTGTTCTTTCAGTGAATCATAAGTAGTTTCAAAGCAAGGGTCCTGGATGTCGATTAGTAGCACCCCTTTCAGATTTTGAAACGAATGGAACTTGTTCTTCAGTTTTTGTATATAAAATGCATCGGTATCGGATAATGTAATTGTTGCATTATCAGTAAGAAAAAAAGCAGAAATATTGCCTATTCCACTGCCGATCTCAAGAATATTGCCCTGCAGAAAAGGCTGAATGGTTTGATACATCCAGTGATTAAACCTGCTGGCATCTGCGATTACTTCCAGTATCTTATTGCCGGTATTGTCAGTTGGTTCCAATATTATTTTCTTGAAAAGAGGTTATACTTAAAAATGCAATAAATAGCTCTCAATCCATCTCTCCACCTTATTTTCTTTCCTTCCTGGTAGGTTCTGCCATAATAGGAAATGCCGACTTCATATATCCGTATATTCTTAATCTTACTGATTTTGGCAGTAATTTCTGGCTCAAAGCCAAAACGTTTTTCTTTCAGGTTGATTTGCCTTACAATACCCGTTTTAAACATTTTGTATCCGGTTTCCATATCCGATAAATTAAGACCTGTAAAAAGGTTGGAAAGAAAAGTCAGCAATTTGTTTCCAATGGTATGTAAGAAAAATAAAACCCTATGGGCTTCGCCTCCTCTGAACCTTGATCCGTATACTACATCAGCAAAACCATCGGTGATGGGATTCAGCATTTTCTGATATTCAAGTGGATTGTATTCAAGATCTGCGTCCTGGATAATTATAACTTCACCAGTTGCCGCAGTTAAAGCTGTTTGAATACAAGCTCCTTTCCCTTTATTTTTTTCATGTTGAAACTGGCGAATATTGACACCGGGATTTGAATAGATAAAATTCTCAATAACAATTGCAGTATTGTCAGTCGATCCATCATTCACAATAATTATTTCTTTAAGTAACCCACAGTCTGCTGGTATTATTTTTTGCAGTACTGGCACAATCGTATTTTCTTCATTGTAGCAGGGAATCAATATAGACAATGTACTTATGGACATGCTCAAAATAAAACAATTTACTTCAGAACTATTTTAAAATCTTTACTGAAATCTTTCCTTAATCTTTAAAAATTTGCTCTCAAAAAAATAATAACTAAACAAGCTAAATATAACCGAAATAGTAGTTGTTATAAGTGAAATTAATAGTTGAGTATAAATCCCGGAATGATTGAATAGCCCGGCAAAGAATTCCTGAAGAGGTTTTTGTAAAAAGTAATGAACAGGCCAGTGAAACATGTACAGCCCGTACGAAATTTTTCCCAGGAATCTCAACGGTGAAAAAGCGAATATATTTTTCAATATTTCACTGCTGCCGTATGCAAGCTCATAAACCAATATGCCAAACATGGCAGCGAATGTGGTGTAACCAATAAACGCAAGGTATGGGAGGCCCCCGGAAGAATTAATAAAATAGAAAATAAAATTCAAAACAGCCAGAGTTGTTACTATAAAAGCAGTGTGACGGCTCAGCAAGTCTTTTTTCTGCAAAGCAACTAAAGCGACCAGGCTTCCAATGCAAATCCCGTCAAACCGTGTGAATGTATAAAAGGTAGTGTAGTTGAAGTTAGGGTAATGTGCATTCCATGTTATACATCTGAAGGCAAAAAGTAAAACAAGGAAACTGATAAGAAAAGTTACCAGATACTTTGGTTTCTGCAATATAAAAATCACAAGAGGCCAGAAGATATAATATTGCTCTTCTACTGCCAGCGACCAGAAGTGATTCAGGCAATGGGATGTTTCGGGGAAATTATTTGTAAAAAGCCAGTTTTGAAGATAGAATATGAACCATAGTTTATGGTCTTGGTAATCGTTGACTTCTCCTTTGAAAATACCCAGTGCCGGAAACAGAAAAAGAAATGCAAATAAGAATAAATAATATAAAGGAAAGATTCGGAGTATCCTGCGGATGTAAAAATTTTTTAAAAAAACCGGTTTCCGATCGGTATCAAGTGATTTCATTAAAATACCTGTAATAAGAAAACCTGATAGTACAAAAAATAAATCAACCCCCAGCCATCCGAAGAGGGAATCGCCATAAGGAAAGGTGTGAAAAATTATTACAGCAATAATGGCAATTCCTCTAAGCCCTTCCAGGGCTGGATAAAACGTTTTTTTCTTGACAGGATTTTGCATTGAATGGGTTAATCTGCAACTAATATACATTAACTTTTACCTAAAAAAACACTTTGGTATCATCGCCTCTGTTTAGTAATAAAAGCGGTCTGTGAAGTGGGGCATTTCATTTGCTAAAATAAAAATATGCCATAATAATATAAGACAAACAATTGCTATAGTTTTAACATTGCTTAATCTCAAACGGTTTAGCAATATTGCAGCATAACATATTAAAACAGGACTTAGTGTATAAGTCAGCCTGTCGGCATAATAACCCATCAACCAGAAAAAAATACAAATTATCAGGACAACTGTTATGAAAATGAAATTAAGATGTTTTTTCTCCGCAGGTTTGTCTTTAACTGTTTTGGAATATGAAATATAAAAAGATGCTATCAGAAATAGTAAAGCTTGAATTACAGGCGCTGCTGTTTTTATATAAGTAAGGAGATTTTGTGTCAATTCTGTTATCAGGTTTCTGTCAGGGCTTTTCAAAGCATCAGATATCCATATAAACTGCCGGAAGAATTCTGTTTCAAAGCTGTAAAAATCTACTCCGATCATTTTCAAAATGATAATCCATGTAATAATTGGCAGGATAAATGCGAGAGAACTTAAAAAAACAGGTGTAAAGGTCCGGGTAATTTTTTGCTTCAGGACTATTCTGTTTTTATAAAAAACAGAAATTATTAACACAGGCAACAGCAGTAAAAAGCTGCCATAAAAAAGTAGTAATACTCCGCTTAAAAAACTTATTAAGCAAAGCCTGACCGTTGAATATTTATTTTTGAGTACTGATATGAATAGCCATATGCAAAACAATGGCAGGAGGGTGTTAAACATTTGCTGGTGTGGTGTCCAAAAAAAAGTTTTAGTGATGTTGCTTGAGATTAGCATCAAAAAAAGCACAATTCTTAACCATTTTCCATTTTGCCAGACTCCGGTATAGTAAAGAATTATTTTTTCATAAAGTAATAATGCAAATACCAGAACAACGAGGTTTAAGAAAACAAGGCCAGCATAGTGTGAAAGATATAATGAAACCTTTTCTTTAGGGATTTGGTTTTTGAATTGCTCCGGTGCGATATTATTAATTGCTTTATGAAATGGCGATGAGAGATAATAAAGACTATAGCCAGCTGCTGATCCGCTTAGAATGTAAAGCGGCCTGGATTGGCGACGGTTATTTTGTTGAAACAGCAGACCAGGCTTGACTGAGAGTCCTGTGTATTCAATGGCATCGCAGTTCATACTAAAGCCCATTGAATTATTGAGACGGACATAATTAGTCGGGCAATATTTATCCGGTCCGTTATTATTTTCCGGCTTTGGAGAAAATAAAAATGAAATGGCAGTAATCAGGATTAGTATTGCGTATTCGAATATTTTTTTCATTGACAGGAATACAACTTAAAATATACTATTCTATCCAAGAGCAATTTTGCGGACCAGATACTTGCCAATCATATCAAATTCAAGATTAACAGAATCGCCTTTTTGTACTTCTTTAATATTTGTATGTCCAAAAGTGTAAGGAATAATAGCTACCCCAAAACTTTTCTTTTTTACATTAAAAGCTGTAAGGCTGATGCCGTTAATGCAAATAGAACCTTTTTCAATCACCAACTCAGCAAACTTTTTGTTGAACTCAAATTCAAATTCCCAGCTGCCTTTTTTTTCTTTTCTTTTTGTGCAGGTAGCGGTGGCATCCACATGTCCCTGTACCAGGTGGCCATCAATTCTTGCATTTAGTTGAAGGCAGCGTTCAAGGTTTATCACGGAACCTTCTTTCCAATCTCCAATAGTTGTTTTTTGGAGTGTTTCGTCGATAGCTGTAACCCGATGGCAATTTTTTTTTATTTCCTCCACTGTAAGGCAAACCCCACTATGGCTTACACTCTGATCTATTTTAAGCTGGGGTGAAAGGGAAGATGCTATCCAAAAGGTTAGGTTTGAACCATTGGTAATGACCTCTTTAACAAAGCCTGTGCTCTCAATTATACCTGTAAACATTGGTCTAAGATAAATCATTTCTTTTTTCATTTTCTTTTTTCAGATTTACCCTTATCTTTGCATTCCTAAAAAAATACCGAAGGAGGTATAAAATTTTATGCTGATTATCGATTCAAAAGATTGCGAAAACATTGACAAAGCACTGAAGAAGTACAAAAAGAAGTTCGAAAAGTCGAAAGTTCTGTTGCAGTTGCGTAGCCGTCAGGCTTTCATCAAGCCTTCCATAAAGCGACGTGGTGAAGTGTTGAAAGCAATTTACAAGCAAAACTTAGCTAGCGGCAAAATCGAAAAATAGTCTCCGCCATATGTAATATATTCAGAAGATGGCTGCAAAGTTTATAGCTTTGTAGCTATCTTTTTTTATTTGATGAAGCTTTAGCAAAGTCCTATGCCTCAACATGCCAATTCAATCATTCAATCTTTTCTGGATTACCTGAAATTTGAGAAAAGATATTCTGCAAATACATTGGTTTCTTATCAAACAGACCTTACTGATTTTTTTGGCTATCTCAACAGCCAATTTGGCGATACACCATTGAAAAAAATAAATCAGACTTTCGTCCGCAGTTGGCTGGCTGGTATTAAGGATAAAGGGCTTTCCTCTAAATCTATCAACAGGAAAATATCCAGTTTAAAATCTTTCTTTAAATATCACTTAAAAACCGGAACTATTGATACTACCCCGATGGCTAATGTAATAAGTCCGAAGATTAGTAAAAGATTGCCGGTTTTTGTACGGGAGGGTGATGCAAAGAAATTGCTTGATACACTAAACCAATCTACTGAAGACTGGAAGAGCCTGAATGCAAAAATGCTCATTACCATTTTCTATGAAACCGGAATGCGATTAAGTGAATTAATAATGCTGAAGGAAAAACAAATTGATTTCAGCAGGTCTCATATAAAAGTATTGGGTAAGGGTAATAAAGAACGCATTATTCCTGTAAATAAAAGCACACTAGCATCTTTAAGGGCTTATCAGTCGTTGAAAAAGAAAAATTTTGAGCATGCGGACGACTATTTACTCGTTACGGATAAAGGGAAGAAAATATATCCAAAATATGCCTATCTGTTGGTGAATCAGTATCTGGGCCAGGCTAGTACTCTTGATAGGAAAAGCCCCCATGTACTTCGTCACACATTTGCTACCCACTTAATGAATAATGGGGCAGATTTGAATGCCGTTAAAGAACTGCTGGGCCACAGTAGCCTTGCTTCTACACAGGTTTACACTCATAATACCATCGAAAAATTAAAGGATGTGTACAAGAAGGCCCATCCTAAAGCCTGAAATTTTTAATCAATACAATAAAAAATAAGAAAATTTTGTTTGGGAGGAAGGTTCTTTTGCTGTAACTTGAAGTCAGACAAAAGAACGCTAACCCTAAGAAAAAAGGCCGTAAAAAAGTTCTTTATTTATTGTTTCACTGTTTAAAAAAAAAGATGACTATGAACGTAAACATTCAGTCAGTTCATTTTAATGCTGACAGTAAGTTGGTCGGGTACATCAACCGTAAGTTGCAAAAGTTAAATACTTTTAGCGACCGAATTATTCAGGTGCATGTATTTTTAAAACTCGACAATGTTGTACATGTTATTAAAGACAAAGTCGCAGAAATCAGGGTGCATGTACCCAGCCACAATTTTTTTGTTAAATCAACCAGTAAATCATTTGAAGAGTCGTTTGATAATGCTTTCGACTCGATCGTAGCACAAATCAAAAAAAATAAAGAAAAAAAAGCCGCTTAAAACTTTCAAGACCTCACTCCGGTGGGGTCTTTTTATTTAAAATATGGTTTACTTATTTATGGAATAATACTGATCAGGTGCTGGTCATTTTGAAACTTGGATTTTTAGCAGTAAACAACTTCCATTATTCTTTTAGGGCAATGATATTTGATACCGGATATATTCTTTTTAATTGGTTATTCACAACTGGTTGAAAACAAGCAAAAAAATCCTTTACCAAAATTTTTCCAATTATTAAATTCCCTTACCTTTGCCTTCCCAAAAATGGGGGTAGTTCTTTATTGCGTATAAACAAGCCGAAATAGCTCAGTTGGTAGAGCAACTGATTTGTAATCAGTAGGTCGCTGGTTCGACTCCAGTTTTCGGCTCCGGTTATTATACGGGCAGATGGCCGAGTGGTTAAAGGCGACAGACTGTAAATCTGTTCTCTCACGAGTACGTTGGTTCGAACCCAGCTCTGCCCACTTTATCAGCTTTAGTCTCGTTTCAAACGAGACTATAGCAATATTTTAAGTTCTTTGTTTTAAAAAATTACCAGCGGAAGTAGCTCATTTGGTAGAGCGGTAGCCTTCCAAGCTTCAGGTGGCCGGTTCGAGCCCGGTCTTCCGCTCCATTTCGATTACTGCCTGCGACGGCAGTGGAAAAGCCGTTGTAGCTCAGTGGTAGAGCACTTCCTTGGTAGGGAAGAGGTCGTGAGTTCGATTCTCACTAACGGCTCTTTGTCTGACAGCTTATCCCGATTATTTCGGGAGTTTCCGTCCGGCAACTAAATGAGTAGCCAAAATAGTGCTGAGTAGGAACCAGGAAGTACAAGAGTGATTCTCTTTTTTTCTTTCGCTGAAAAAAAAGAGAACAGGTCAGAGACCGCAACAAAAGCTGATAGTAGTAATGCTGTCGGTTTCATAATAAAAAAAAACAATAATTAGTAAAACACAATTAAAAACCGATAACAATGGCAAAAGAGAGCTTTAAGAGGGACAAACCCCACGTAAACATTGGCACAATTGGTCACGTTGACCATGGTAAAACCACATTGACTGCAGCAATTACTGAAGTTCTTTCTAAGAGAGGCCTTGCGACAGCCAAAAAATATGATGATATCGATGGTGCTCCTGAAGAAAAAGAAAGGGGTATCACTATTAATACTGCTCACGTTGAATATGAAACGGATAGCCGTCACTATGCTCACGTTGACTGTCCAGGTCACGCCGACTATGTGAAAAACATGATTACTGGTGCTGCTCAAATGGACGGAGCCATTCTTGTGGTTGCTGCTACTGACGGACCTATGCCTCAAACTAAAGAACACATTCTTCTTGCACGCCAGGTAGGTGTACCTACAATGGTTGTGTTTATGAATAAAGTTGATCTTGTTGAAGATCCTGAATTGCTTGAACTGGTGGAAATGGAAATCCGTGAAGAGCTTACAAAGCGTGGCTTTGACGGTGACAATACACCAATCATTAAAGGTTCTGCAACTGGTGCTTTAGCTGGCGACCCTAAATGGGTTGGTGCAATTGCTGAATTAATGGATGCTGTAGATAGCTACATTCCTTTGCCTCCCCGCCCGGTTGATCTTCCGTTCCTGATGTCTGTGGAAGATGTATTCTCTATTACAGGTCGTGGTACGGTTGCTACTGGCCGTATTGAAAGAGGTCGTGTTAAAGTGGGTGAAGCAGTTGAAATCGTTGGTTTGATGGAAGCTCCTTTGAACTCTACCTGCACAGGTGTGGAAATGTTCCGCAAATTGCTGGATGAGGGTGAAGCTGGAGATAATGCAGGTCTTCTGTTACGTGGT
>JANMFO010000353.1:0-7567 GCA_031374245.1 Chitinophagaceae bacterium
TGTTATTCCATTTTGCTCTTTTAATTCTTCCTGGCTTTGAGTGAAACCGATCCAGGTTTTAATATCTTGCTGAACAGGCTCCTCGAGGCGACTGCTGTTTTTATATCCTTCAATCACAAGATAGATGGATGCTAATTGATCCATGAAACGGCTTTGCCAGCCCTCTTCGTAAAAATTACTTTCTCCCAAATTACGGAGCATGTTTGCCAAGCCCGGTGCCTGTGCATCCACCAGGCGCTTAGCCATGTTTTCAAAATATGTAAAGCCCTTTTCCGGAATATTTAAAATGCCATTGCGCACAATATCTTTCATCCATAAACGCAATTCTTCGATGCCATAATTCAACAGCACCGGATTTTTTTCGTAACTATCAACAAATAAACCCGCAGCAATGCTCATTATAAAATAACCATGTGCCACCTGCTGCTCAAACATGGTACCCGTAAAATCAGTTGTCTTTATGTGGGCATAAAAATGGTCGCCGCTTAAATCAGCAAACTTGTCAATATCTTCTGATGTAATTACTCTTTTCTCAGTAATTATCTGGTCGCCGATTTGTAATTCTTCAAAATATTTTTTGAAAGGATGCTTGCCGGGGTTTTTCCCTTTGGCATTGGGTTGATAGACATTAGTAATGGCTGTTATGGTTGTTGGGGATCCTTGCAAAGCAGTCCGCTGCAAATAATGTTTCACCCCTCTCAGGCCGCCCATCTCTTCTCCACCACCGGCACGGCCCGGACCACCATGCACCAGCAATGGTAATGGCGAACCATGACCAGTACTTTCTTTGGCACATTCATTATTCAATACCAATATTCTGCCATGATGAGAAGCAGCTCCCACTACATATTGTCTTGCTTGTTTATAATCTGCCGTAACGATTGTAGAACATAAACTTCCTTTTCCCAACTTGCTTAATGCAATGGCTTCATCTAAATTTTTATACGGCATGATGGTACTCACCGGGCCAAATGCTTCTACTTCATGTGCTGCTGTTGCGGCAAAAGGTTTATCGTTCATTAGTAATACCGGTGACATGAATGCTCCTTTCGTTGAATCAGCATCTATTACTTCCACACTATCTAATGAGCCATATACTATTTGTGATGAGGCTAATAGTTTTTGTACCTGTTCTTTTACTTCATTCCGTTGTGTTTGCCCGGCAAGGCTTCCCATTCTTACTTTCTCATTCAATGGATTACCAATCGTTGTTTGAGACAACGATGAAGCAATGGCCTTCCATACTTCTTCCATTT
Source organism: Chitinophagaceae bacterium (assembly GCA_031374245.1). Taxonomy (GTDB): domain Bacteria; phylum Bacteroidota; class Bacteroidia; order Chitinophagales; family Chitinophagaceae; genus JJ008. The sequence goes on from JANMFO010000353.1 coordinate 1,257, forward strand.
TATTATCTGGCACAAATATTCTGCGGATACCGGTACAACGCTGCCCCGCTTTCAATGTCATTTCTTTTCTAATCTCTTTAATAAAGATGTCCCATTCCGGCATACCCGGCACTACATCTTCACCCATCACAATGCAATTGAGTGAATCCGCTTCCATATTAAACGGAACCGACTCACTTAAAATATTTGGATTTGATTTCAGCATTAATCCTGTTGATGCAGACCCGGTAAACGTTACCACATCCTGTGAAGTAACATGGTCTAATAAATCACCGGCGCTGCCACAGATTAATTGCAATGCCCCTTCAGGTAAAATTTTAGAAGCAATAATTTCTTTTACCACTGCTTCCGTTAGATAAGAAGTAACAGATGCCGGTTTTACAATACAGGGCATGCCAGCGAGTAAGTTCACAGCAATTTTTTCCAGCATTCCCCATACAGGGAAATTAAAGGCGTTGATATGAATGGCCACTCCTTCTTTGGGAACAAGAATATGTGTTCCCATAAAAGTATTGTTCTTACCAAAATTGTGACTTTCGCCATCTATGCAAAAAGTTTCATCCGGAAATTTTCTTCTCAGCGATGCGTTGGCAAAAAGATTTCCGATTCCACCTTCAATGTCCACCCAGCTATCTGCTTTAGTAGCACCGGTCTGGTAAGAGGTTTTATAAAATAAATCTAAATGATTACGAAGATGCATTGCTAATGCTTTCAGCATATTACCTCTTGCATGAAAGGTCATTTTGCGAAGTGCCGGATTACCAACAGTTCTGGCATAATCGGCAATGCTTTTAAAATCTAAACCTTTTGTTGTAGCAGACACAATTACATCGCCAGTAACAGCATTATATAAAGTTTGTCCGTCACCGTCGCCGTTTATCCATTGCCCGGTAATATAGTTGCCAAGTTTATTCATATAGCATCCTGATAAGAAAACGAAATTACCTGAATTTATAAAACTCTCTAAAGAATGATTTTTGTCATATTAATAGTTTATGTGGGGCTTATCTTTGTGCCCTAAAAATTGTCTATGAAAAAAATAATATTTGTTGCCTTGCTTATTGCGGCTTTGGCATTTACACAGTCAGGGCAGGCTCAAAAAAAAGTACCCTGGAAAGAAATGGAAGATTTCCATACTATAATGGGCGCCACTTTTCACCCGGCTGAAGAAGGGAAACTGAACCCGCTGAAAACCCGTAGCAACGAACTGGTAGAAAAAGCTATTGCCTGGAAAAATTCTACGGCCCCTGAAGGCTATAACCAGGCTGCAGTTAAGAAAACACTGAAAAAGTTAGTGAAAGATGCCAAAGAAATTAATAAGATGGTACAGAAAAACGCATCTGATGCTGATTTAAAAGAAGAAATAACTGAACTGCATGGCGTATTTCATGAGATTACAGAGAAATGTGAACATTAATAAATTAAAACAGGTTTTAAAATGAAGAAAGTTTTTATTCCGCTTATAGTTGTATTTACAATTGCTATTATTTCCTGCAATAATTCAGATAAAAAACAGGAAGACCACAGTGGCCACACTACTGATGTTCCTAAAACACAGGCTGATAGTTTAATGGCTGATGTGATGGATGGCCATAATGTAGGAATGGCTAAAATGGGAAAGATAAGGGCTATGCAGAATGAAGTGAAAAAGGTTCTGGACTCTATCGCCACCCTGCCAGCCAAAGCACAACAAGCTGCTGCACCACTTAGGGCCAAATTAGATTCAGCGGCCGCAGACCTTAGTAATGCTGAAATGGCAATGGACAAATGGATGACAGAGTTCAATATGGATTCAGCTATCAATAATATTGATGAACGCATTAAATACCTTACCGAAGAAAAATTGAAAGTTGGAAAAGTAAAAGCGGCAATCCTTGGTGGGTTACAAAAAGCCGATTCATTGCTAAAAGCAAAACTTTAAGATTCTTCCAAAGCTTAACCCGAATTTTAAAAGCTGCTAACGCAGCTTTTTTATGTATTCAATGGTTCTACACCAAACTGTCTTAAATGATGCAGTGCATGTTTGTAGAGCAATTGCACATTTTGTTCAAAGGTTAAATCACCAAAAAAAGGGTTTCTGGTAATCAGGTTCTGATTATTTTCAAAAGCCTCAAAAAAATAAATTAATTCCTGTTGCAAAGCACCAATGGCTGCCTGCACAGTTTTATAACGGATTAGAGCAGGATCTTCTCCCATCAATGGGTTTTTGGTATTCTCTTTAAAGGGCTTATCGCTTAGCATAAATTCCCGCATCCGGCTAAGGTTTTCCGGCGGGGTTACTATCTTATCAATTTTCAGGCGGCCGTTAGCATTGCGTACTGCATCTCCGGCAAAGTGCTCTATCATCTGCTGCACATTCATTTTACCCCAACGGGGTGGAGTTGCAGGATCCAATCGTTGTAAATAAGAAACTAATTTGGTGCGAAGAAAGTTTTCCTTTTCAAAACTCATATGGCGCATACTTTGAATTAAGCAATTTACGAAAGAGAGGGAATAAAAAAGCCTCCTTTATTACAGGAGGCTATCTATTATTGTAACAGGTTTCTACCTATTTTATTTTCTTATCTATTATTTCAGAAAGAGAAGAAAAGATTTCTTCCACCGTACCCATACCTTTTATATTTACTACTTTGTTTTGCTTTTTATAAAAAGCAGCTACCGGCAATGTTTCATTTCTGTAAACTTCCTGTCTTTTGCGTTGCACATTCTCATCTGTATCATCACTTCTTCCGGAAGTTTTGCCCCGGTGTACCAGCCTTTTAATAAGCTCTTCTTCATCTACATTTAGAAATAAAACTGTTTCAATACCCGTTTTTTTCAATTCCAGCAGTTTATCCAGTGCTGCTGCCTGTGCCACTGTTCTTGGATAACCATCAAATAAAAAGCCTTTAGCACCTCTATGTTGGTCAAAATAGGAATCTACCATACCTATTACCACTTCATCGGGAACCAATTGCCCTTTGTCTATAAAACTTTTAGCTTCCAGCCCTAAAGGGGTCTTGTCTTTAATTTCCTGGCGAAGAAGATTGCCGGTAGAAAGATGAATTAACCCGTATTTTTCAACCAACTTATCTGATTGTGTACCTTTTCCACTGCCGGGGGGGCCAAACAATATCAAATTAAACATAAATGCTACTAGTCTTGGTGAGCCAACAAATATAATATACAGGGCTTATATTATATGCCCCTTGCCTAAGTTTTAGTTTTAAGTCAATTAATCCTGATTGCTACTAAAAAGTTAATAAAAACTGCCAGTCGTTTGTACGACAAACCAATCAAACCTTGTTTGCGTAAATTTGTTATATGACACGAATGAAGACAATATTGCACTTTCTGCTGTTAGCCATTTTGACTGGTTTATTCCAGCAGTGCAGTTATTCGCAAAACAACTCAACCACCAATAATTCCGCAAAAATGGAAAGCACAAAAAAGAATAACCCTGTTTATTCTAACACTGATACGACCAAAGTTTCTATCAGCGAAGAAGAATGGAAAAAAATACTACCTCAGGATGTTTTTTATATTGCCCGTCAAAAAGGTACTGAAAGACCCTGGTCCAGTAAGTTTGAAAACCTTAAAGAAATAGGTACTTACTATTGTGCTGTATGCGGCAACGCTTTATTTAAAAGCGATACCAAATTTGAAAGCGGCTGTGGCTGGCCAAGTTTTTATGACCCCATCAGCAAGGGAAGTATTATCTATACACCTGACAACACACATGGAATGCAAAGAACTGAAGTGCAATGCGGCCGGTGCAAATCTCATTTAGGACATGTGTTTGATGACGGACCTCCTCCAACCGGTCTTCGTTACTGTATCAATGGAGTGGTGCTGGATTTTGAAAAAGCAAAAGAAGCAGAAAAAAATTATAAAGAAAAACCCGGGCAATAAAAAAAAATCATCTGCCGTATGAAAAACTTCCTTCATTCAAAGGAAGTTTTTATTTTTTAAAGCAATGCAGTACAGATAAATTTACTTTCGCAGCACAAACCATCTGATCTTTTATAATGAACTACTTTAAACTATTTGTTGCTTTTTTGGTAGCACTAATTATTACCATTGCTTTGCTTTCTTTTTTTATAGCCACCTCGCAGGGGGTTGAAAAATCAATTACAATTAAAGCCCGGGCATCTGTCATATTTGAACAGTTAGTGAAATTGGAGAATTTTAATAAGTGGTCTGTCTGGAACAGGGAAGATTCTTCTATACAATATACCCTGACAGGGACTGACAGAACAGTTGGTGCTGCTACTTCATGGAAAGGCCATCCTGAGATTTCAGGAGAAGGTAAAATGGAAATCACTTCTATTGAAAAAGATAGAATAATAACTCATACTATTAACTTTATAAAGCCCAGGAAAAACAAAGCTAAATCTGTATTACAACTGAATGAAACAAATCCCGGTGAAACTACAGTAACGTGGAAGTTTTCAATAGCCACACCCCGGCCCTGGAATATCTTCAATCTTTTTTATAGTATGGACAAACAAATGGGAAAAGACTTTGAAGACGGACTCTTATTATTAAAAACCTTAATAGAGAAAAGTAAAACTGCCTCTTCTCCATTTTGAGAATAATAGTTAATTGATTTCTGCCAACCATTCATACAAAGTATTTTGCTGCCCCTGGTATTATCGGTAAGTTTATCCTGCCAAAACGTTCATCATGAGAAAATTTCTTTTATTCACAGCGGGCTGTGTTATTTCATTTTTAGTTGTTGCCCAAAAAATTTCTTTAGATCAATTTAAAAACTGGAAGCCCCGCAATATTGGCCCTGCCGGTATGAGTGGCCGTATCACTGCTATTGATGTGGTAGTTGATAATCCTACTACTATGTTTATCGGTGCTGCTTCTGGCGGCGTATGGAAAACAACGAATAGCGGTGCCGATTGGACTCCCCTATTTGATGAGCAACCCTTACAAAATATTGGTTCCATCGCTATTCAACAGAGTAATCCCAACATAGTATGGGTAGGTACTGGTGAAGGCAATCCCCGCAACTCTCTCAACCTTGGTGGCGGTATTTATAAATCAATGGATGCAGGAAAGACCTGGAAAAAAATGGGGCTGGATAAAACCATTTGTATCCATCGTGTAGTAATTGATCCTGCAAATCCTAATACTGTGTATGCAGCAGCTATCGGAAATCCGTATGCAGTTCATCCTGAGAGAGGTGTTTTTAAAACAACGGATGGCGGTGAAACATGGTCAAAAATTTTATATGTAAATGATACCACAGGTTGTGCTGATCTGGTAATGGATCCTTCTAACCCCAATAAATTGATTGCCTCTATGTGGCAACACCGCCGCACCCCCTGGAACTTAACAAGTGGCGGCCCGGGCAGCGGATTTTATATTACAATTGATGGTGGAAAGAACTGGAAAAAATTAACCAAAGAGGATGGTATTCCTGATGGACAATTAGGTCGTATCGGTATAGCTTTTGCCCGTAGCATGCCCAACCGCATTTATGCAAAAATAGAAGCCACCAAAAATGGTTTATATAAAAGTGAGGACGGTGGTTTTAAATGGACCCTGGTAAATAATAATGCAGCTGATGTAACAGACCGTCCTTTTTATTACCAGGAAATATATATAGACCCTAAAAATGAAAACCGTATTTATGATATTCATTCGACAGTTACTTTGAGTGAAGATGGTGGTAAAACATTCAGCACATTAATTCCTTACAGTGGTATTCACCCGGACCATCATGCATGGTGGATTCATCCTAACGATCCCAATTTTATTATTGAAGGTAATGATGGTGGCATCGGGCTTTCAAGAGACAGAGGCAAGACATGGGTGTTTGATGAAAAAATTCCGGTAGGGCAATTTTATCATATCAACGTTGATAATGAAACGCCGTACAATGTAATGGGTGGTATGCAGGATAATGGTAGCTGGCATGGCCCTGCTTACACATGGACTAATGGCGGAATTAGAAATTACTACTGGCAAAATGTAGGTGGTGGTGATGGTTTTGATGTGATGCCCGATGCTGAAGATGCAAGCTGGGTGTACAGTATGAGCCAAGGTGGTAATGTTGGTCGCCGCAATGTGAAGACAGGTGAAAGCTGGTTTGTCAAACCGCCTGATTTTAACCGTGATATAAATCTGTCTTTACGCTTCAACTGGAATTCACCAATAGCACAAGACCCGTTTGATAAAAAAACAATTTATTATGGCAGTCAATACCTTCATAAAAGTGCTGATAAAGGTGCAAGTTGGGAAACTATTTCCCAGGACTTAACTACAAACGATACCGTTAAGATAAATGCCTTCCGTAATACCGGCGGGCTTACATTGGA
>JANMFO010000399.1:0-25601 GCA_031374245.1 Chitinophagaceae bacterium
TCAGCATTCCTACGAGTGGGGCAATTAATATGAAACTGGCTGTTTTGATAATAATAGACGAGTTAACTGCACTAAAACCGCCACTGGCAACAGCAGCTCCTGCGAAACCCCCTATCAATGTATGTGAGGAAGAAGAAGGAATGCCTAACCACCAGGTAAGCAGGTTCCACATAATGGCAGCAATCAATCCGGAAAAAATCACAATCATCATGTTGCCACCCTCTATATGATCTGGTTTTACTGTTTTGGCTACCGTATCTGCCACGCCATGGTCTTTGAAAATAAAAAAGGCTACCGAATTGAATAAAGCAGCCCACAGTACCGCCTGAAAAGGGGTAAGCACTTTGGTAGAAACAACGGTGGCAATGGAATTGGCAGCATCATGAAAGCCGTTGATATAATCAAAAACCAGTGCCAGTATTATTATGGTAATAAGAAATGGTGTCATAAAATGTGCTGATGTGTTAATGTGCTAATGAAATTTCCAACGGGGGTGTTTATATTATCACATTGGTTAATTAGCTGATTGTTTTAAGCATACTTAATGATAATAGACTCTATTACATTACTTGCATCTTCACATTTATCCGTTACAATTTCCATTACCTGGTATATTTCTCTTTTCTTGATTACCTCTTTGGCGTCATCTTCTGTAGCAAAAAGTTTTTCAATGCTGAAGTCGAAAACATCATCGGCCTGGTTTTCAATACTGTTGATTTTTACCAGCGCCTCAGTAATGTTGCGCATATTTTTCATATCCCGCAATTCTGTTACAGCGATTTTAACCTGCTGGGCTGCCTGTTCTATCAACTCGGCAAATTTCTGCATGCCGGTATCATTAGGATTGACACGGTAAAAATTGATTTTTTTGGCAGCTGCATATATATAATCAGCAATATCATCCAATGAAGTAGCGAGGTAGTGAATATCCTCCCGGTCGAAAGGAGTGATAAAGTTGCGGCCCAGTTCAGTAAATACATTATGTGTCAGCTCATCATTAGCATGTTCCAAATCTTCTACCTGCATAATAATGGAAGCCCTTTTGTCAAAATCGGGTTCGGCTACAATATCTCGCAGCAGCGATCCCATTTTGGCGGCATTGTCAGCCACTTTTTCAAATAGCTCATAAAAAACTTTATTCTTCGGCATGAAGATTTTGATAAAAGCATTAAGACCCATATAATTTTTAGTTTTAACTGGTTGCGAAAATACCGGGTAGATTATAGAAGGTTTGCCGGGGACGGAGAATTAATAATAAATTAATATATAAATAAAATTAGGGTAACAATTCAATAACAAAGACTTTATATTGCAGTAATTTTAAGTATTAATCATGTTTTGCGCAAAGCAAACCCCCTTAAAACGTTTTCTTACTGGCTTTTTTGCCATATTTCTGTCAATAACAACCTTTTCTCAGCGATACCTGACCGACATAGATTCTTCTTTTTTTATAAAAGATACGGTTCGACCCGTACTCAAGCGATTTGAAAATTTGCGGATTTCAGGATATATGCAGCCACAATTTCAGGTGGCAGAGACAGATGGCGCCCCTTCTTTTGAGGGTGGAAATTTTGCGCAATTTTCAAAAAGCCGCTTCATGTTGCGACGTGCAAGGTTGAAAGTTGATTACCTGATATTGACAAAAGAGAAATTCCCAAAGGCCCTATTTACTTTCCAGATTGATGCTACTGAACGGGGGGTAATAGTTCGGGATATGTTTATAAGGTTGTATGAAACAAAGAAGAATACACTGGCAATGACGGCTGGCTTTTTTGCACGGCCATTTGGATTCGAAGTAAATCTTGGTTCTTCCTTCCGTGAATCTCCGGAAAGGGGAAGAATGTCACAAATATTAATGCCTGGTGAAAGAGACCTGGGAGTTATGTTCAGCTTCGAACCACAGAATAAAAAGCACAAATTCTATCATTTAAAACTGGATGCAGGATTCTTTAACGGGCAAGGTGCTTCGGGAACTACCGATTTTGACAGTCACAAAGATTTTATCAGCCGGTTTATGCTTAAGCCATATACGATTAATAAAAAATTGGAAATCGGAGCAGGTCTTTCGTTGTTATTGGGTGGGTGGAAGAACGGGACAAAGTATGTTTATGAAAGCGGGACAAACGCTTCCGGGGATAAAATTTTTGTCGTTGATTCTTCATTGAGTAATGTGGGAAAATCATCTCCCCGGCATTATTATGGGGCCGATTTGCAGGTAAAATTACATCATGGATGGGGGGAGACAGAATGGAGGGCTGAATATTGGTTTGGTACACAACCTGGTACAGCCACTTCTACTACTAATCCGGGTACATTACCCACTGCCAACGGGATACCGTTGCCTACGTATGTACGTCATTACAACGGTGCTTATTTTTATTTTCTTCAAAATATTATCAATACAAAACACCAGCTTATAATCAAATATGACTGGTATGATCCAAATGGGAAAGTAAAAGAAAAGGAAATAGGAAAAACGGGAACAAATCTCACACTGGCGGATATTCAATTTAATACATTAGGGCTGGGTTATGTTTATCATTTTAATCCACAGACAAAACTTATTTTTTATTACGATGTGGTAAAAAATAAATCTACCCAACTTGCTGGTTATTTGGCAGATATAAAGGATAATATTTTCACCTGCCGTATGCAATTCCGATTTTAAAAGAAACTAAATACCATTTCTCAGCATATCCGCATATTCATTTGGTAAGGGACTATCTTTTATTGCTTTTGCTGCTTTTTCTACGTCATATTCAAATCGGATAAACTCAACTTGTACAGCCTCTTTATTAGTTATGCTGCTGTCAGCATTAATCGTCAGTAATACATAACAACCTTTAGGATTACCATCCTTTGGTTTACCTACGGAACCAATATTGATAGCATGACGATAATGTTGATTTTCAGCTGGTATTGTTGTAGGTAATATTCTATGATAAGGTTTATGGGTGTGACCGAAACACATAATGTCTGCATCAGCCTGTTCCATTATTCGTAATAAACTTTTTTCATCCCTCTCTTCAAACAAATACTCGTTTATCTTTCTGGGGCTACCATGAACTAATAAAAGATTAAGCTTATCATTATTCAATTGAAATTCTACTTTGATATGAGCAGGTAATGTTCTCAGGTATTTTCTTTCTTCCGGTTTCACCAAATGATTGGTATAGGAAATAGATACTTTACCCATATCCTTTTCGGGTTCTGTTTTGTAGGCACAACCACACTCATCAATCATTAAACCAATGCCCTGGTCATAATTACCAGCTATTGTAGGAATACCTCTTTTTCTTATTTCATTAACTACTTCATTAGGCCAGATATTATAACCCACCAAATCGCCAAGGCAATAGATGGCATCAGGCTTCTGTTCTTCTATACTTTTGAAACAGGCTTCCAGTGCCGGAAGATTGGCGTGGATATCAGAAAATAAGGCGATTTTCATTTACTTATCATTTTCAAAAGTGAAAAAAGTAAGAACTGTCAGGCGTTGACCTTTTGGCAACTCTTTCGTTTTCCGGTCGGCCCATTTTACTATTTCATTTTTGGTAACACCATGAAATGTTCCGGCACTCATGGTATGTTCCAGATGAAACTTTTCATGGTCGAATACAGGTCCTTTTTCAGTTTGAATTACATAGCTTATGTATGTCATTTGCTTTTCCATTATTGTTATTTTAATGAAGGATAATATTTTCTCCTGAACCAAAAGGCAACATTTACCAATGCTATTAACGCAGGTACTTCCACCAGTGGCCCGATGACACCTGCAAAAGCCTGACCACTATTTATACCAAAAACACCAATGGCTACAGCAATAGCTAATTCAAAATTATTGCCCGCTGCTGTAAAAGCAATTGACGCATTAGTTGAATAATCGGCTCCCATTTTCTTCCCGATAAAAAAACTTATAATGAACATGATGGCGAAATAAATAACCAATGGGATAGCAATTCTAATAACATCGAACGGTATCTGAACTATCAATTCTCCTTTTAAACTAAACATAATGACAATGGTAAATAATAACGCAATTAAAGTGATAGGAGAAACAAAAGGAATAAATTTTGTTTGATACCATTCTTCGCCTTTCCATTTTAATAAAAAATACCTTGTTAAAAAGCCTGCTAGAAAGGGAATGCCCAGGTAAATAGCCACACTCTCTGCTATTTGACCAATTGAAATATTTACTGCTGCACCCTGAATGCCAAACAAGGGAGGTAAGACTGTAACAAATACGTAGGCATATACACTGTACAGAAGTACCTGAAAGATACTATTCAAAGCAACTAAACCTGCCGCATATTCCCTGCTGCCTCCCGCCAGTTCATTCCACACAATCACCATGGCAATGCACCTTGCCAATCCAATAAGAATTAGCCCAACCATGTATTCAGGATAGCCCTGTAAAAAAGTAATGGCCAGTACAAACATGAGTATTGGGCCAATAATCCAGTTGAGCAATAGGGAAACTCCAAGCACCTTAGTGTTTTTAAACACTTCTTTCAGTTTGTTATACTTCACTTTAGTAAAAGGCGGGTACATCATCAATATCAATCCTATTGCTAAAGGGATATTGGTAGTGCCGGAAGAAAAAGAATTAATAAAGTTTGACGAGGACGGAATAAAATAACCAATGGCAATACCAATGGCCATTACTAAAAAAATCCAAAGGGTTAAATACCTGTCTAAGAAACTTAATTTTTTTCTTTCAACTGCAGGAGCACAATTATTGGCTGACATATTTCTAGTTCGGTTTAAGTTGTAGTTAGCAGCATCCGCCTCCGGGTGTGCAGGCAGTAGCAGCCCCGGCTAAATTTACTTTTAGCTTATCAGCAGGAATTCCACATTTGTCTTTTGCCAAACAATTTGTTTGTGTAGATACCAGTACAAAATCTTTACCATTAAAATCCAGTCCATACTTTCCAATAGTGTCTCCCTGGTATTCTACTTCTATTTCTAAATCTTCCAGTAAAAGAATTTTTTCAGACAAAGCAATAATGTCCAATAATTTTTTAGGCTTCAAACGATGTTCAAAATCGTTGGCATCCCACAATTGAAAATTGGCCATTTTTTCTGTACGAACTGTGCCGCCACAATCAATAAAATGTTTTGTCACGAATCCAATTTCGGTAACATGAAAATGCTCAGGAACAAAAGTTCCGTCAGGTAACTGAAAATTCACAGAGCTACTGTTGCTCAGGCTTTTTTTTACGTCAGATAATTTCATTTTGCTTATTTTTTAATTTTATTTTTAATCGTAATATTCCGATAATTAAGTCCAAAAAAAATCAACAACACTCACTACAGCCTATATAGCTGTCAAAAAGCTGGTTGAGCCATGTTTTGGCTTCTTTCCACTCTTTTTCATCAATACAATAGCAAACCGTAGTACCTTCTATCGTTCCTTTAATTAAACCGGCTTCTTTTAATTCTTTCAGGTGTTGGGAAACGGTACTTTGAGAAAGGGGCAATTCAGTTACTATATCTCCACACACACAGGTTTGTTTGCTGGCCAGCAGGTTTAAAATAGAAATCCGGGCAGGGTGGGCCAAGGCCTTAGCATATTTTGCCAGCTTATTTTCCTTTGCCGTAAACTCTGATGTTTTTGTTGCTCCCATATCAATCGCAATATTACGATAATATACCGATTCACCAATTATTATTTTGCTAAGTGCTGATTAGGTGGCTAATCCCGGACGTTAACATTACGGTAATATTGCCGTTACAATTGCTTAACATGGCGGTAATATACAGGTAACCTCATGAGGCCACCTTTGCCCGAAATAACAAAGTATGTATTTCAGGCTACGACTTTTGATTGTGACATTTTTTGTTTCTGCTTCTTTTATAAATGCTCAATCTATAAAATTGAGCGGTAAGGTTATAAATGCTAAAAATGAACCACTTCAAGGGGCTACTATCATAATTAAAGTTACTGGCAAACAAGCCCAGGCAGATGTGGAAGGAAAATTTTATGTTACCCTTGATGCAGGAAAGAAATATACACTGACAGTTTCAAATACGGGATATCAAACCAAAGAGATTACTGATGTAGACGTAACATTTAATCAGGAGAACTATCTGGAGATTGTATTACAGGATAAAGCAAATTTAGAAGGTGTTACGATTAAAACTTCTTCAAGAAAACAAGAAAGTACTAATGCATTAATAACTTTTCAAAGAAGTAATACTGCCTTATCAAGCGGACTGGCAGCTGATTTTATCCGTCGCACACCAGACAGAAATACAGGTGAAGTTTTAAAAAGAGTAAGCGGGGCTTCTATTCAGGATGGTAAATTTGTTATCGTTCGTGGCTTGAGCGACCGATATAATTCTGCTGTTATCAATAATGCACAATTACCAAGTACCGAGCCTGATAAAAAAGCTTTTTCTTTTGATGTCATTCCGTCTTCGTTAGTTGACAATATTATTATTAATAAAACAGCAACACCAGAATTGCCGGGAGAATTTGCCGGTGGTCTGATTCAGATAAATACAAAAGATGTACCTACCAGGGATTTATTGACAGTAAGTATCGGTCTTGGTTTAAACACCCAATCTGTTTTCAAAGATTTTACCAGCAATGAAAGAAATGGAAATGACTGGCTGGGATTTGATGACAAAACAAGAAGCCTACCTTCAGGATTTCCTAAAACACAACAGGAATTCCGTAGGGGAAATACACAACAGCGACTTGCCTGGAGCAAGTTATTGAATAGTGATGTATACAACGAAGTAACCAATACTGCCTTACCTACTCAGACATATAGTATTACCTGGGGTAAAAGCACAAAGTTCAAAAATGGCGGTGTGTTAGGAACCATTCTTTCTGTGCAGTACCGCAACAGCATGTTGAAATATGATGTGCAAAGAAAATTGCATGAACAAACTGGTGAGGAAGTAGTGGTGTTGACGGATAACCAAAATAAGTATAGTGTAAATGTGGGAGCTTTAGCCAACATCTCTTATGTAAAAGGGAAACATAAAATATCTTTCAAGAATCTATTCAACCAGCTATTAGAAGATAATTATTATACAAGAAGTGGGTTTAATAATGATCGTATTCAGGATATTAATTTCCGTTCATCAGTACTCAATCAACGTTCACTCTACAGTGGACAGTTGGAAGGCGACCATCAGCTTACTACAAGTGGCATCAAATTAAAATGGAACGGGAACTTTGCATATAATGCAAAAACACAACCTGATCTCCGGACTGTTTCTTATAATAGGCCCAAAGGAACTAACACCCCTTATGAATATAACGATGATGATACCCGCCGTTTCTTTAGTGATTTAGAAGATTACAGTTATGGAGCCAACGGAAGTTTATCTATTCCATTTACATTGAATAAAAATAAACAGACCTTTAAAACAGGAGGCTCTACACTTATTCGCATCCGTGATTTTAAAAGCCGGATTTTTCAATACCAGCCGACTTCTCCAACACAGTATGAAGCCACAAAGGCAAGACTTCCTTTCAACCAGATTTTTACCACTGCAAATATTGCCAACAATGGATTTGTAATAAACGATTTTACCAATAATCAGGATAAATACTTTGGAGTATCCATTCTAAATGGTATGTATGGCATGTTTGATAATAAATTTGGTGAGAAAATAAGATTGGTATGGGGTGTAAGGGTGGAGAACTTTCAGCAATTTCTTACTACAAAAGATGTAACATCTAAAAGAGTGGTCGTGAATACAGAAAAATGGGATGTACTTCCTTCTTTCAACTTTACACTTTCTCCCAATACAAAAAACAGTATTCGTTTAGCTGCAAGCCGCACCGTGGCAAGACCTGAGTTCAGGGAAATTGCGCCGTTCTCATTCTATGATTATGAAGCTAACTACGGTGTAAATGGTAATATTGACCTGAAAAGAACGGCTATTCTGAATGGTGATGCGAGGTATGAATTTTATCCTAAAGGTGGAGAAGCAATCACTTTTGGTATATTTTATAAATACTTTGATTCGCCAATAGAATTGCGCCTTGACAATTCCAGTGTACTTGATAGAAGAAACTATGGCTACAGCAATGTAGACAATGCTTACACAGTTGGTGCCGAATTTGAAGTAAGAAAAAACCTTGACTTCGTTAGTAAAACATTGGACAACTTCAGTGTGTTTGCTAACGTTACTTACAGCTATTCAAAAGTTACCTTGGCAACTACAACTGCTGGTGGCGTAGCCACCTCCGTTAATCGTCCTTTACAAGGTCAGTCGCCCTACCTGGTAAATCTTGGTTTGCAATATAATAGCAAGCAAGGTGGATGGAGTGGGTCCGCTTTATACAATCGGGTTGGTCAACGCCTTTCATTGGTAGGGAACCAGGATTTTGCTGACATCTATGAAAGACCCCGCAACCAGGTAGATTTTCAATTAGCCAAAAGGGTAATGAAGAACAAAGGTGAGGTAAAACTAACATGGGCCGACTTGTTGAACAATGCCTACTATTTCTATGAAAATGTTGACAACAAAAAAGCTTTCAGCACCGATAGCGACAGGTTGTTTAATTCTTACAAACCCGGTTCCACCATCAACGTAGCATTTACCTACGATTTTAATATCGGGAAAAAATAAAAAATACAACTTACTATAAACGTTCTAAAAACTACAAAAAACAAAAATTGATATGAAAAAGATTTTTTTAGGTATGCTGATACTGATTACCATCATCAGTTCTACTTCTTGCGTCAAGGTGAACTTTGAGGATGGTGATACAGCAGTTGCCCCAGTTGACCCTACCAGTAATATTATTACCGGTGTCATTTCTTCCAGTAAGTTTTATGCCAAAGGTAAATGGATCCTGAAAGGATATGTGTATGTAACTAATGGAGCTACTATTACTTTTGAGGCAGGTTCTGTTATTCAAAGTGATGTTACTGAAAAGGGAGCATTGATTATTGAAAGAGGAGCTAAGCTTATTGCTTCCGGTACAGCAGCAATGCCAATTGTATTTACCAGCGGTAAGCCTGTTGGTTCAAGAGCTCCGGGAGATTGGGGTGGAATTATTTTATTGGGCAAAGCCCCGACTAACCGTCCACTTGACCCTGCTCCAACTATTGAAGGCGGTGTAGGTCGTCAGTATGGTGGCACTGATCCCTTGGATGAGAGTGGTATCCTCCGTTATGTACGTATAGAGTATGCAGGCATTGCTGCAGAACCTGGTTCTGAAATCAATGGACTTACATGTGGTGGTGTAGGTTCAGGTACTATTCTGGAAAATATCCAGGTGTCATTTGGTAATGATGATGCGTATGAATTTTTTGGCGGTACGGTAAATGCAAAAAATTTAGTTGCTTTTGCTACGGCTGATGATGATTTTGATTTTGACTTTGGTTATACCGGTAAAATTCAGTTTGGTGTTTCTTGCCGCAAGCCAGATTTTGTAGATGCTGGTGATGCCGGTAATGGTATTGAGTGTGATAATGATGCGGCTAGTTCATTAGCCACACCACGTACAAAACCTCAATTAAGCAATTTCACTATTATTGGTCCGAATGATGCTTCAGGAACTGCGGCGAATCATAATTTTTCAAATCGTTGGAGAAGAGCTACACAGTTTGTCCTACGCAATTCAATTATGATAGGTCACCCCGATGCAGGTTTTTCAATGGAATCTGATGCTACGTTGAATGATTATTATGTAAATAATATTTCAGAGTTTAAGAATAACCTCGTTCAGTCAACTGTTCTTACATATAAAACAGCTAATGCTGCTATAGCAACAAATGCTCAAATACAAGCCAAAGCTGAAGCGGAAGGTTGTATTACAATGGCAACATCAGCAGCAGCTCAGTTGACAAGCCCATTCTATTCTACGGCTCCTAACTTTTTACCTGCTGTAGGTTCACCTGCTTTATCAGGTTCAAATTTTAGTGGTATGAATGCTTTCTTTACCAGTACAACTTATCGCGGTGCTTTTGGTACTACCAACTGGACAGCTGGCTGGACTAACTGGGACCCACAAAATGCCGCTTATTAATCTTATTTGAAAGATATATTTAAACGTCCTGATTTTTCAGGACGTTTTTTTTAGTTCATTTTACAAAAAGAATTATATGATGAAAGTAAGTAGCCTAAAGAAAAATTTAACGGTGTTGCCTGGCCGTAAAAAATAAAATACTATTATCGGCCAGGTGAGTATGCATAAACAACCTCGTATGTTTCTTTGCGTAAGTTTGGCAATAATTGCCCAACTGACAGATCCTTTTTTTGGGGAGTGGGTT
Organism: Chitinophagaceae bacterium; assembly: GCA_031374245.1. Taxonomy (GTDB): domain Bacteria; phylum Bacteroidota; class Bacteroidia; order Chitinophagales; family Chitinophagaceae; genus JJ008. Next base: position 10,245 of record JANMFO010000399.1, read on the forward strand.
CACAAACCGAGTATTTCATACCATTGTAAATGATCGGAGTGCCAATGGGTTTATCGAATTTTACAGCAATGGTTACATGCTCAGGATACGCCAATACTATCATCGGCAGATTATAAATTTCTTTTACCAGGAAAAAAAATAACCCAGCCCTGTCTTCGCAATCGCTTTGTTCATATAGCAAAGTTTGTTCTGGTGATAAACGTTTCTCATTACCAAATACAACTGCATCAGGCTGAAAGAGAAAAGCATAACGGGTAAAATGCATGAGGTAGCTTACCCCATTTTTAATATTCATTCCTTTCAGGTTCTTTTTTAGTAGAGGTATTAAAGAACTGTATGTTTCATTGCTTAATGGGATATTGAAATAGGATTCATAATCCACAACCGGATAGTTGGCAAAAATGGTTTTAACCTGCGGATTCAGCTTTACTTTAAAATGATAATCATTCTCATTGTAGTTGAACTGGAGATCTTTTTCCTGGTAATCGCTGGGTTTGAAATCCGGTAGCCGGGTTATTTTATAGGAGAAGCCCTTTTGTGTATCAGTTCCACCAGCAGCTACTTCTGTAAATTTTTCATGTTCAAAATCTACGTTGAAGCCATAGTCATGATAATTGAGGCAGACATATTGTTTACCATTTTTAATATACGAGGGGATATTGTAGATGTTTTCATCAGACTGTACATAAAAAAGCAGTTTTTCCCCGTTGGTTTTTAGCGTGGCATTATAACCAGATTGAGTTAGTAAAAACCATTTATACAAGGTATACCGATAGTAATTGTTTGCTTTGGGGCTTATTTGCTGCGCTGTTTTTCGAATTAGCTGATAATACAGCCAGTCATCTAACTGGTATTGTTTTTTATAATCCAACAATGCTTGAAGAAAATCCCTTGAATTTGCTTGAGCTATAGCCGATTGGAAAGATTGTAACGATTGCTCACTCAGCGATTCGTAATAGTTTATAATGAAAGAATTATCGAGTTTTAATTCAATGGGTTCGCCATAAAAATCAAAAGAGATTGGGGTATAACTGGTCTGGCCAATAGAGTTTTTCGGCAAAAAGCTAATAAAAAGCAAGAGGGATAATATGTTATACCTTGTTTTCATGGTAAGCGAACAATTCTAAAGCTACAAAAAATTAACAATAAGGTAATATTAAATTTTTGGAGGCTGAGGATTTATCCTTATTACTGCTTTAAGGTTGTCAATATTTGATAATTCTAACTTAACCTTGCTCTAACAGCTACATATCATTCCACTGGCATATTTACATGAGTTCATATTCTCAGTCCCTCAATCGCATCTCAAGTGTTAGTAAATACCGTCAGGTGTAGTTTTCTCCTGCAGTTTATCACCTCGTGTCGGACAGGCTAAGGGTGGGTTTTTTATCAACTATATCAATTTAGATAATACAGATTGTTTACTTATTATAACATTGCGTAATCTTTTCGTAAGGTCTAGTGAATATGCATTTTTTCTTTGCAAAACCTGATTATAAATCATGCTCACTGGTGTTTCCTGACAAAGAGTTTTTTGATCCACAATAGGTGATGATTCGCTATAATAATATTGACTGGCTCAAAATTATGGAAGGCTCCAAGAGGTATGATGAGGGCGGGCAGCGGACAGATCATTATAAAAAAAGAAAACTAAGATTTTCCTGTTTTAAGAGTGATAGAAAAAATTGTTCTACTATTGAGCAATAAATAGTAAGTATGAAATCAATTCTTATCAACATTTACTTTTTGATTATAATGGTAAATGCTGCACAGGCGCAAAAAAAGAATGAACTCCGAGAAATAACATTGCCTAATGGCTGGACATTATCCCTGGCTGGCCGCTCATTGCCACTGGGCGATTTGCCATTGAACATTGCGGTATCACCATCAAGAAAATTAATAGCAGTAACTAATAATGGGCAAGGTGTACAAAGTATCCAGCTAATCAACCCGGCAACCGAAAAAGTTCTTGACAATATAGTAATACCAAAATCATGGTATGGCTTAAAATTCAGTTCTGATGAAAAAATGCTCTATGCTTCCGGTGGAAACGATAACTGGATAATGCAGTATGCAATAGCTAATAACAAGTTAGTACTGAAAGACTCTATTAAATTGGGTAAGAAATGGCCTGAAAAAATTTCACCAGCTGGTATTGAAATACATGATGCCACGAAAATGATGTATGTAGTTACAAAAGAAAATAATTCGTTGTATGTTATTGACTTAAAATCAAAGGGAATAAAACAACAGCTTGCTTTAGGTGCTGAAGCGTATGCCTGTTTATTATCGCTGGATAAAAAGGAATTATATATCTCCCTCTGGGGTGGAGATAAAGTATTGGTATATAACATTGCCACTAAAGTAATAACGAATGAAATAAATGTGGGGGACAACCCGAATGAATTGCTGTTAAGTAAGAACGGGAAAACCTTGTTTATAGCTAATGCTAATGACAATAGTGTTTCGGTAATTGATATTAAAGAACGAAAAGTAATTGAAGTATTGAATGCAGCTTTATATCCTGACGCACCGCTGGGTTCAGCCAGTAATGGACTGGCATTGTCGGAAAATCAGAAAACACTATACATAGCAAATGCAGATAACAACTCTTTGGCAGTATTTGATGTATCAAAGCCCGGCTATAGTAATTCAAAGGGGTTTATTCCTGTAGGCTGGTATCCTACCAATGTAAAAGTAATTGGAAAAAAAATATTTGTAAGCAACGGCAAAGGATTTTCTTCTTTATCTAATGTAAAAGGACCCGACCCGACAAAAAAAGATGAGGAAGTAAATTATCAGCAAGGGGATTATCAAAGGCAACAAAGCAAAATCCAGTATATCGGCGGTTTATTTAAAGGAACAATGTCAATTATTGATGAGCCAACTGATGCAACATTAGCGGTGTATTCAAAAATGGTGTATCAGAATACACCTTATACAAAGGAAAGAGAAATTACTTCAAAAGGTGAAATTGGAAATCCTATACCAATGAAGGTGGGAGATGCTTCGCTAATTAAATATGTTTTTTATATTATAAAAGAGAACCGCACTTACGACCAGGTATTGGGTGATATTCCAGAAGGTAATGGTGATTCAAGCCTTGTTTTATTTGGCGAACGCATTACTCCCAATCAACACAAGCTGGCTAAAGAATTTGTGCTGCTGGATAATTTTTATGTGGATGGCGAAGTAAGTGCTGATGGGCATAACTGGACAATGGGTGCCAATGCGAATGATTATTTGGAAAAAACCTGGGTTACCAGTTACGGTGGCAGGGGTGGTGAGTATGATGCAGAAGGTAACCGGGCTATTGCTAATCCGAAGAAAGGGTTTTTATGGGATTATTGTAAAAGAGCTGGTGTCAGTTACAGAACCTATGGTGAATTTGCAGATGACTATAAAGCAAATATTCCTGTTTTAGAAAATCACTTCTGCCCTTACTATACCAGTTGGGATGAATCAGTGAGGGATACAACAAGGGTTTCTCAATGGCGTAGGGAATTTGATTCATTATTGGCAATAGATGCTGTGCCACAATTTAATTCGCTTCGGATAATTAACGATCATACAGAAGGACAAAGAATAGGAAAACCCACACCCTTTGCTCATGTCGCTGATAATGATTTAGCAGTGGGTTTGTTTGTAGAATATCTTTCAAAAAGCAGTATCTGGAATCAAAGTGTTGTATTTATTATAGAAGATGATGCACAGAATGGCCCCGACCATGTAGATGCACACCGTTCCACTGCTTATGTAGCAGGTGGATTAGTAAAAAGAAAATTAGTTGACCACACGATGTATTCTACCTCTTCCATGTTGCGGACAATTGAACTAATCCTTGGTCTGCCACCAATGAGCCAGTATGATGCTGCCGCTGAACCAATGTGGCGTTGTTTTACTTCAATACCAGATAGCAATCCTTTTGTTGCTGTTCCGGCTAATATAAATCTGAATGATAAAAATGAAAAAGTAACTGCCAGTGCAAAGCTGAGTGAGACATTTGATTTCTCTAAGGAAGACCGGATACCTGATATGGTATTTAGTGAAGTGATTTGGAAGGCAGTAAAAGGTGAGGATAGTAAAATGCCCGTACCTCGAAGAAGTGCATTTGTAAAAACAGTTGACAAAGATTAAATAATAAACTATTAATTCAGGGTTTCAAAACACGGAACAGCATTTGTTGGAAACAAGAATTAAATAAACTTTGAATAAAATGATAAAAATATTTTTTGCAATTATTTTTCTTGCCTCCTGTAATAACAAAGGAATAAGTAAACAACTTTCTGATAGTGACAGCCTTGTTATCACTTTTAATATTCCTAACAGTGATTCTGTTTTAAACACAGTTATCACTACCGAAAGTAAAGCTATAAACAGGGTAGCAACTTTTTTGGATGGCAAAAGAACAGAACAAAAAAATTGCACCTACAATGGCAATATAGCTTTTTATAGCAGGGGAAAAGTATTATTACCCGTCGTTTTTCAATATAACGAAGACAGTTGTCATCATTTCTTATTTAAAATGGATAACAAAGTGTTCTCCACTTCGATGAGTAATGAAGCAGTTGATTTTTTTAAGAGTTTGGCAGAAGGGAAAGCTTGGTATTAATCCCTTCTTGCATCCAACGTAAACCCAACCGTAGTACCAATATTTTCTCTGCTACGTACATGAATAGTTTGTCCATGGGCTTCAATAATATGTTTGCAGATAGCAAGCCCTAATCCACTGCCGGTTACATCAATGCTGCGGCCTTCATCAGTTCGGTAGAAACGTTCAAAAATGCGGGGTAAATGTTTTTCGGTAATACCAATACCATCATCGCTAATTTCAATAAGTATGTGTTTGCCATCCGTTTTATACATGCTGGCTGTAATTCCGCTATTTTGTTTTCCGTATTTAATTGAATTTTCAACCAGATTTGTGAGTACCTGTCTTATTTTTTCTTTATCTGCATGAACTGTTAACGGAGATTCACAGCCTTTTTTAATACTACACCTGATATGTTTACCTTCTGATCGGATTGAAAGTGATTCAAATACATCCTTCACCAGTTCCTGTATCACAAAATTCTGTTTGTATAAAATAAGTTCTCCTCTTTCCAGGCTGGAGATTTCGTCCAAATCATTAAGCAGTTGGGTAAGCCGGTCTACATTTTTAGATGTTTTTTCCAGGAATTTTTTATTTACTTCCGGATTGGCCAATGCCCCGGATAAAAGCGTATCTACATAGCCCTGTATAGCAAATACGGGTGTTTTAAATTCATGCGAAAGGTTTTGTAAAAACTCTTTACGGAATTGTTCATTACGGCGGAGCAGTTGAATCTCTTCTTCATTTTTAGTAGCCCATTCTTCCACATCTTCCCTTACTTCATCAATGCTTTTTTGCGGCAACACATATTTATAATAAGTTTCTTCCTTTGGCGTGGCTTTGGTTTGATTAATAAATTTGTAGATGAGTTTTATTTTGCGGTAAATAAAACGTTCCAGCATAAAAGAAATAAGAAGATAGCTGCCGGAAAAAATAATGACAAGACAAATGAGTCCAATCCACCAGCTTTTCTCTATATATCCAATTAGTATGCTGATAGGTATAGCCAAAACTAATGCACTAAAAGCGGAAAGCTGCTTGGGAGAAATATTTTTAGTGGAAAACATAATACGAAGGTACAGGGTTCATGGTACAAGGATTAAGGCGCAAGCGGCGAGGGAATCTTCAAATTACAGGACACTTGTGCCTTGTCTCCTGCACCTTGTTCCTTCTCATTTAGAGTTCAAATTTATACCCAACTCCCTTCACTGTTGTAATGCAATCAATACCCAGTTTCTGACGGATTTTGCGGATGTGGACATCAATGGTGCGGTCGCCAACAATTACATCATTACCCCATACCTGGTTAAGTATTTCATTGCGAAGAAAAACACGGCCGGGCTTCTGGGCTAATAAGTAGAGGAGTTCAAATTCTTTTTTAGCCAGTACCACTTCGTTCTCTCTCACTTTAATAATGTAGCGTTCCGGATCGATAGTTACATGATCAATAGTGAGTATTCTGGAATCAGCTTTATTCAGGCGACGAAAAAGTGCATTTACCCGGCTCAGAAAAACTTTTGGACTGATAGGTTTGCTTATATAATCATCAGCACCGGTTTCCAAACCTTTTATTTGTGTGCCTTCATCATTTACGGCTGTCAGAAAAACAATCAGTGTTTCTTTAAATGCGGCCTGTGCCCTGAGCATTTGACAAACCTCCACCCCGGTCTTTTTGGGCATCATTACATCTAATATGATTAAATCGGGCTGGGTGCGGCGGGCCTTTTCCAGGGCTTCATCGCCGTCTTTTGCTGTAATAACCTCGTAGCCTTCGTTAGAAAGATTGTATTTCAGTATTTCAAGAATATCCGGCTCGTCATCTGCAATCAACACTTTTCTCAGGTTATTATCCATTTGTAGTTGAAATTTTCGCAAACCTAACGGGAAATAACATGGTAGTAAAATTTCGGGGTAGCTGTTTACCTAGACTTAATGAAAAGTTAATACACTCTACTGATACAAAGCATTGGCACCTTTTTTAGGCAGGCGTATACAGCTATTTTGGCCATAAAACCGTCTAAATCAATATTAAAACCCTATTTGGGCTTAGCTTATTAACTTTGTGTTTCGATCCTTATGACAGCAAGAACCAGATATCTCTACCTTTTTGTCTTTTTAGCACTCATTTTCTCATCGGCACAAGGCCAGATAGATACTAATGTGCTGAAAAAATATGTGCCGCCTTTAGGCAGGCAGTCTTTTCATGACCAGATTGATATCGAACAAAAAAGTATCCTCAAATTATACGGAAAAGGAGAAAAGCAGTTAGTAGTTTCAGCCAACGAAGATGTAAACTATTTGGTAACCAAGGCGGCCACCGTAAGAATTGACTGGTTACAATACACATTAGAAAAAGATACAAGCATTAAAGACCAGAAAAAGGTTCGTTACCTGAGAGGCATAACTGGCCTTTTGAAAAATCTGCAGCAGGATTGGAAAGCCAGATTATTTAGTCCGGTTAATCTGCCAGCTGTTATTACAGCGTATGAAAAAGGGATTGAGTTAGATAAAAGAAAATTATCCATACTCAATTACATTATAACACTTGATTATGCCACAGCTACCCCCCTTGTTCGTTCTACTGGGTTTGAAGACAACACTGATATTAAAAAATGTCGTGAAGAACTGGTTAGAAAATATTGTATTCTTTATCCGGAGAAAACGTTTTCCACTCTTAGTCAAAATCCGGATATGCCTTTTGCTGATAGCCTGGTACGAACAGTGGCGCAAAAGTATCCAAGACAGTTATACGACTATGCAGCTGCTAATAGTAAACTGGGTTCTGTAATCCGGAATATTAAGGATGATGTTTTCATAAAATCAATAGTGAGAATGGCCAAGAGTAAAAGCGGCCAGCAATATTTTCCTTTCCTGGATAATATTGTAAAAGGAAAAATGACATTCGAAGAAATTGATTTAGCAAAGGATGATTCAGTGCTATATTATAAGCTGCTGGTAAAAACACAAATGGATTATATCTCCAGGGCATTGAATAAGGATACAGCATTTGAATTTAAAGCACTGGCAGCAAGGTTGGAGAAAAAAGCTAAAGAAGAATTTGTAAATACTATTAACGGATTACATAATGAAAATGCAGAGGTTCGTTTCAAATCCATTCAACCATTAAGTGCAGAGGAGTTATACTACCTCGCTGTTTCATCAGACGGATCTATGTACACCTCAAGTTTTGTAAAGGGTGTATACCCGCTGATGATGACGAAAATAAATAATAAAGGAGATTCGTTACTGTTGTCACTTCATTTTGATAAATACAGGAAATTTATCAAAATGACAGCTGGTTTTAATATGCTGAGTAATTTCTTAAGTACGTTTCCGCCTAAAATAACTGCAGATAATGAAAGTGATGCAGAGAAACTCATGAAGGCTTTTGTAGGAAAACTGGAACAGGGTAATGACCTTGAAGATGGGGTGGATGTAGCTGATTCTTATGCCAGTATTGTAGAAACCATTAAGCCTTTAGCCAATGAAATGCTGAAAAATATTCAGGATAATTATAAGCGAAATGAAAAAGCCGGTAATAAAAGAGGCGTGGCTATTTATAAAATCCTCAATAATCTTTTTTTGTCGGCAGATTCCACCAGCACTATCGACCTGACGAAGGAACTCGGTATCCCGCCTGTATATAAAGTTCCTTTTTCCGCTCTTGCAAACGACAGCGGAAGGGTAGTTATACAGGTGTTTATGTATGGCGATAAAGATGGGATGGGGGTTTTCCCAAGTATTGTAGGGTTATTTAATAATGCAAACTGGAAAACAGACAGAAGTAATCCGCAATGGGTTACTGTTTCGTCTGTAAAAGGCAAGCCAGTTTCTATTTTTATGAATAAGCCTTTACCGGAAGAGAAAAATGAAGACGCAAAAGCACAGGAAGCATTATGCAAATACCTTGATAGCAACAAACTTTTCCCCACAGTAACTATTAACCGTGGTCATAGCTATAATGCTCCTTACACTATTGAGCAAATGTTTTCAACTTCAAAGATTGTTTTTATGGGATCATGCGGGGGTTACCGGTCCATACATGATATTCTTGAAAAAGCACCAGATGCACATATCGTTGGTACCAAGCAAATAGCAGATGCGCCTGTAAACAACCCATTTTTAAAACTATTGGGAGAAAAACTAAGAAGCGGCAGCGATATAGAATGGATACCATTTTGGAAAGAGTTTGGTAAAATGGCTACGGATAAAATTTTTGAGGACTATGTGCCACCTTATAAAAACCTCGGAGCTCTTTTTATTAAGGCGTACAAGATTGCAACGAGTGAATAATGACAGGGGGTCGCTATAATAGCTCGTTTCTGTTTAAATTTGCCAACTGTCTGTTGATAGACAGGCTTCTTTAATCACTTCACTTTGTCAGAACCCAAAAAAAGTTTTTTTGATTTTGCCCTTCTGCGACGGGTATTTACATATGCATCACCGTACAAGAAAAAATTTTACTGGTCGGTAGTACTGGCTATTTTATTGGCAATCCTTACTCCCATAAGGCCGATGCTTATTCAGCTCACCGTGAATAAATATATCGCTAATGCTGCAGTCGCAATGGTTATTAATATCACCATCATTCAAATAGGATTGATACTGATTGAAACTGCTATGCGCTTCTTCTTTTCTTTTACTACTGCTTTACTGGGTCAATCTGTTGTAAAAGACTTACGGGTGGATACTTATAAAAAAATAATGCAGCTTAACCTTTCCCAGTTTGATAAAACACCCATCGGAACTTTAACCACCAGAACAATTAATGATATTGAATCCATCAACGATATTTTTTCGGATGGATTGGTACCCATTATTGCAGATTTGTTGTCTATTGTATGTGTACTCGGCTTTATGTTCTGGAGCGATTGGCAATTAACACTCATTGCCCTAATTCCTTTTCCGATTATTGTACTTGCTACCTATTACTTTAAAGAGAGCATTAATAAATCTTTTTTTAAAGTAAGAAATGCAGTGGCGAGTCTCAATGCATTTGTACAAGAACATTTAACAGGTATGTCGGTGGTCCAGGCTTTTGCTTCTGAAGAAAGGGAATTTGAAAAATTTAATAAGATTAATAAAGAACACCGTAATGCAAATATCAAAGCCATCTTCGCCTATTCTGTTTTTTTCCCGATAGTGGAAATTGTACTGGCTTTATCAATTGGTTTAATTGTTTGGTTCGGCTCAGGTCAACGGGCAGAGGCTGGAACTATAATGTCATTTATTCTTTGCTTGAACCTTCTGTTTCGTCCGCTAAGAGTGATAGCTGATAAATTTAATGTATTGCAAATGGGCATCATTGCCAGTGAAAGGGTATTTAAGGTATTGGATAATGATGATGTTACTCCGCCTTCACAAGCTGATGCCTTCCGACCAGAGATAGTGAAAGGAAAAATTGATTTTGAAAATGTTGTATTTGAGTATAACCCCGGGGTTCCAGTTCTAAAGAATGTTTCATTTAATGTAAAGCCCGGAGAAACGATAGCTATTGTTGGACATACAGGCAGTGGCAAGAGTACCATCATTAGTTTGCTAAACAGGTTGTACCATATTCAGCAAGGCAGTATTAAAATAGATGATGTAGATATTGAACTGTTTGATACAGATATATTGCGAAAAAATATCGGCGTGGTGCTACAGGATGTTTTTCTGTTCTCCGGCTCTGTGATGGATAATATTACGTTGCGTAATCCTGATATTTCCAAAGAGAAAGTGATAGAAGCTGCCAAATTGATAGATATGCATGACTTCATCATGCGTCTACCCGGGGGCTATGATTACAATGTAATGGAAAGAGGAGCTACTTTATCGCTTGGTCAGCGGCAATTATTATCTTTCATCAGGGCTATGCTATACAATCCTTCCATCCTTATTTTGGATGAAGCTACATCCTCGGTGGATACTGAAAGCGAAATGCTGATTCAACATGCTATTGACACCCTGATACAAGGCCGGACTTCCATCGTAATTGCTCACCGCCTTTCCACCATCCGCAAAGCCAGTAAAATAATAGTGCTGGATAAGGGGGAAATTAAAGAAATGGGTACTCATGAAGAGTTGTTGCAAAGGGGTGGTTTTTATAGTAAATTGCATGAGATGCAGTTTGAGAAATCTGCGTCAAAATAAATCAGTATTTTGCATATATGAAAGTTACGGACAAGCATAGCAACATTACTAAGGTTGACGAACCGGCTACACCGTATATGAAAACCTTTTCATCACAAGAAGAGGCGGAGCGATATAATATGATTGAAAATCTGGAGAAAAGCGACATGGAGAAATTTCGGTTGTTCTGCCGTATGATGAGAATTGGCAAAATGCTTTCTTCTGCCAAAATTATAAAATAATTTTTTCAATGGATTTAATGGATGAAGGTCTGCTGGATTTTTGGCGGGCTTTAAATAAAAACAATGTAGCTTATATAATGGTAGGCGGGTTTGCCGTAAATCTGAATGGCTATATACGAGCTACTAAAGATTCTGACCTCTGGCTTAAGGATTCCATTGAAAACCGCAAAAATTTCAGAAAAGCATATGCAGAATCAGGTTATGGCGATTTTGCTTCTTTTGAGACGATGGAATTTACCCCCGGTTGGACACAGTTCTACATTGCCGATGGAATTATCCTTGATATAATGACCTCAATGAAAGGACTGGAGAGTTTATCTTTCGATGATTGTTATCAAATTGCAAGAATTGCAGATCTGGATGGTGTTTTAGTACCATTTTTACATATCAATCATTTGATTGCCAATAAAAAAGCCGTTGCAAGACCTAAAGACTTGTTGGATGTCATAGAACTTGAGAAAATTCAAAAATATCTGGAAGAAAAAAAGAACAAGGGAAACAAATAAGTTTCCCCAAATTCCTTTCATTCAAAGTTCATTTTCTCCCCTGCATCCTTATCTTTGCGCCAAATTTCGGAACAGGTATGGTAGTTCAGCGTTTCAAATCCTTTACTGTAGCGGCTTTCAGCATTTTTTTTGCTCTCATTTCTGCGCCTTTACTGGCTCAGCAACATGAAGGGGATACAACTCACCAAAATGGGGAGCATAACCCGGCCGCACACGATGCAGGAAAGAAAAAATTTAATGCTTCCGAAGTCATTTTTGGCCACGTTTTAAACGGCCATGAGTTCCACTTTATGGATATTGGCGGCAAACCAGTTTCTATCCCATTACCAATTATCCTTTACTCTCCGGAAAGAGGCCTTTCTACTTTCATGTCTTCCAAATTTGAGCATGGGCACAAGGATTATAATGGATACAGAATGCTGAATACACACAGCATTGAAGAAATGAAACTTGACCCAAAGAAATTTGCAGCCGGTGATATTGTAGCAGTGAATGAGGCTGGCGAAATGGATGCTGCTGCAAAATTCTACGATATTTCACTTACCCGTAATGTAGTACAGATGTTGCTGGCTCTTATCATCTTTGTTTGGATAATGCTGCGCATTGCTAAAAGATATAAAAGCGGTGTGGGTGTTACTTCAGCGCCAAAAGGTTCACAAAGTTTGCTGGAGCCGGTTATCACTTTTGTAAGAGATGAAGTGGCAAAGCCAAACCTCGGTCACAAGTACGAAAAATATTTGCCCTACTTACTAACTGTTTTCTTTTTCATTCTTATCAATAACATATTTGGATTAATACCCGGTTCGGCTAACGTAACAGGTAATATTGCTTTTACCGCTGTATTGGGTTTGATTTCTTTTGTGGTAATTATGTTCAGCACCAACAAACATTACTGGGGACATATTTTCAACCCGCCGGGAGTGCCACTGGGTGTTAAGTTTATTCTGGTGCCGGTTGAGTTTTTGAGTGTCTTTATCAAACCATTCGCTCTTATCATCAGGTTGTTTGCTAACATGGTGGCGGGTCATATTATTATTATTTGTTTGATTTCATTAATATTCATTTTCGGGGAATTAAGCCCGATAGCTGGTTGGGGAGCATCGCCGCTGTCAATAGCATTTACTGTATTTATTTATATGATTGAAGTGCTGGTAGCTTTTTTACAAGCCTTCATTTTTACAATGCTGACAGCCGTATTTATCGGTCAGGCATTCGAAGGTGAACATCATGATGGTCACGACCATGAAGATGCGGTCGTAATATAAAATTGTATTTTTTAATTATCATTAATAACAACAAACATGGATTTACTTAATGTAATTCTTTTGGAAGCTACCGCTAACGCAGGTGGTGCAATTGGTGCAGGTCTTGCCGCAATCGGTGCCGGTATTGGTATCGGTCAGATTGGTAAAGGTGCTGTTGAAGCAATTGCCCGTCAGCCAGAGGCGTCTAACGACATCCGTGCAAACATGATTTTGACTGCTGCCCTTGTAGAAGGTGCTGCCCTGTTTGCTATCATCGTTGGCTTCCTTGCAATGGTATTGTAATATCGTTGCCACAAAAATTTACTGCATCCGATGCACAGGGCGGAGGATGCAGTATTTAAATCTGAAACAAGAAACTGATATAGACAATGAAACTTCTTACTCCCGAATTTGGTTTGCTCCTCTGGACTACGCTGGCCTTTTTAATTGTATTCTTTATTTTAAAGAAAATGGCATGGCCTGCTATTATCAAAGGTCTGCGTGACCGTGAGAACACCATTACTGACTCCCTGGCTACTGCACAGAAAGTAAAAGAAGAAATGGCGTTGATGAAAAGTGAAAACGAAACGTTGCTGGCCAAAGCCCGTGAAGAAAGAGCATTGATGCTGAAAGAAGCAAGAGAGACAAAAGACCGTATCGTCAATGAAGCAAAAGAACAAGCTAAAACTGAAGCAAATAAAATTGTAACAGAAGCACAAATTGCTATCAATGCGCAGAAAATGGCGGCATTAACAGAAGTAAAAAACCAGGTAGGTAAACTGGTAATAGAAGTGAGTGAGAAAGTGCTGAGAAAAGAATTAGGAAATAAAGAAGCCCAGGAAGCTCATATTAAAGGGCTGGTTGACGGAGTAAAAATGAATTAAATACAGCTGCGGGTTGTGAGTTATGAGCTGCGAGATTAGTCGCTTCCGGCTCGTAACTCGAAACTCAAGGCTCGAAGCTTAGAAATATGCCAAATCCACGTTTAGCAACACGATACGCAAAAGCCCTGATTGACCTCGCTATTGAAAAAGGTCAGTTGGAAGCTGTATTTGCAGATATGCAATGGCTGAATTCCGTTTGTAAAAGCAACCGTGACTTTGTAAATGTGCTGCGCAGCCCCATCATTAAAGCTGACGTAAAGAAAAAAATCATTGAAGCGGTAACAACAGGAAGAATCGGCGAAATAACAGCAGCGTTTAATAGACTGATTATTACAAAGGGCCGAGAAAGTAATTTGCCGGAAATAACCAATGCTTTTATAAGTGCATATAAAGAGAAAAAGAATATCCATACCATTATATTAACAACAGCGACTCCGGTTAGCGATGCTATGAAAGATGCTATCGTTGCCCAGGTGAAAAAATCAGCAGGATTTCAAAATATAGAGTTGGAAGAAAAAGTAGATGCTGATTTGATTGGTGGATTTGTATTACAGATTGGTGATAAGATGGTGGATGCAAGTATTGCGTATGATTTGAGAGCTATCGCCAAGCAGTTTGAGAACAATGATTTTATTTATAAGCTCAGATAGTGAGTGGTGAATAGAATTACAGCAGTATAAGAGTGATTATTCTTTCCTTTCACTGAAAGAAAAGAATAACAGAACAAGTTCGCAACGAAGATGATAGTAGTACTGAAACCGGGTAACAAAATAAAAAAAAGATAAAAACAGAATATATGGCAGAGATTAAACCAGATGAAATACCAGCGATACTGCGCCAGCAGTTGAGCAACTTTAACGCCAATGCCGATTTGGAAGAAGTAGGTACTGTGTTGCAGGTGGGTGATGGTATTGCCCGGGTATACGGATTGGGCAACGTTCGCTATGGTGAACTGGTAGAATTTGAAAGTGGTGTAAAAGCTATCGCTTTGAACCTTGAAGAAGATAATGTGGGTGTGGTACTGATGGGGGAAAGCAAAGGAATTAAAGAAGGTTCCAAAGTAAAACGTACCGGACAGATTGCTTCTATCAAAGTAGGAGAGGGAATGGTGGGCCGGGTAGTAAATACATTGGGTAATCCTATTGATGGTAAAGGACCAATCACCGGTGAGTTATATGAAATGCCGCTGGAAAGAAAAGCACCGGGTGTTATCTTCCGGGAGCCTGTAAAAGAACCATTGCAAACGGGTATCAAAGCGATTGATGCGATGATTCCGATTGGCCGCGGACAAAGAGAGTTGATCATCGGTGACCGTCAAACTGGTAAAACGGCGATTGCGGTTGATACGATCATTAACCAAAGAGAATTTTTTGCAGCAGGTAAGCCAGTATATTGTATATATGTGGCCATTGGTCAAAAGGCATCTACCATTGCAGGTGTAATGCAAACATTAGCTGATGCTGGTGCCATGCAATACACTACTATCGTGGCGGCTTCTGCATCAGATCCTGCACCGTTGCAGTTCTATGCACCGTTTGCCGGAGCAGCTATCGGGGAGTTCTTCCGTGATACCGGTCGCCCTGCCTTGATTATTTATGATGATCTTTCTAAACAAGCGGTGGCTTATCGTGAAGTATCATTGTTGTTACGTCGTCCACCGGGTCGTGAAGCATATCCTGGTGATGTATTCTATCTGCATAGTCGTTTATTGGAAAGAGCGGCGAAGGTTATTAATAACGATGAGATCGTTAAAAACATTAATGAACTTCCTGATTCAAT
>JANMFO010000404.1:0-9406 GCA_031374245.1 Chitinophagaceae bacterium
GTCATCATCAGTGATGAGGTTACGGAGTTTCCTGTGAAGACAACATCCGGCAAAACACTTTTTTACTTAGATAAGAAAGCATCGGCTGCTGTTCCTTATAATGACAGGCAAACTCTTTTTCTCCGGTTCGGGGCACTGTTATTACTTTTTCTCTTTATTCATTTGCTGGCAGAGTCTGTGGCACGAAAAAGAGGAGCCTGGAAAGCTATCGGTCTTCTTACGGTACTTGTTGTAGCGATACGATTGGGTACTTACTATTTCCCGTCTTTGCTAAATCTACGACAGTTTGAGTTATTTGATCCGGCTATTTACGGTTCAAATCCAATACAACGTTCGCTGGGCGACTTACTGATTAATACTATATTCTTTACCTGGATTGTTTTATTTGCATGGTCAAAGCTTCGCCATATCGAACGTCCTGCTGCCGGGCTTTCAGTACAAATACGTTGGCTGGCTGGGTTACTGGCCTTATGCCTGCTTATCTTTTCTACGTTTATATTGGCTACTGTTATCAGGAGCCTTGTCTCTGATTCAAAAATTTCATTTGATGTAACTGATTTTTTTAGCCTTAATGGTTATACAATTGCCGGATTCGTAGCATTTACCTGTTTGTCATTATCCTATTACTATCTCTCCCAGCTTTTATTCCGGTTTATTTTCTCTTTTTTCAAAGAGAGAAAAATATTGATCTATTTTTCAATAGGTTTTGCCGGTCTTATTTACCTCACTATCCGTTCCGGTCACCCTGATGTATTGTTTTATTTACCCGTGTTACTATGGTTACTTGTTTACACCTGGCTTTTCAACAGGCAACGGGTAATATTCAGCAAGTTTCGTATTAACATTGCCAGTGTACTTTCCTGGATATTTCTTTTTTCAGTTTCTATTGCGAGTATTATGCTGGCGGAGAATAGGAAAGTGGAGTGGGAGAAAAGAAAACGATTGGCAGATAAGCTGGCGGTACAAACGGATCCATCAAGTGAACGGCTGATGAGTATTGCTATTCAATACCTGGATAATGATTTTTTATCCGATAATTTTTATCGTCTGAATAATCCTGAAGAAAGCAAAGTGTTCCGGGATAGCATTATCAGGGAAAACTATAGCGGCTATCTGAATAAATATGATACCCGGCTGTATGTATATAATGCAGAAGACAAAGCTTTATATAACGATGATCCAACATCGTATGATGATCTGAATACCATTCTGAAAGTTCAATCGAAGAGTACAAAAATAGAAGGACTGTATTATTATGAAACTTCCTTTGATAAATTTAATTATATAACCCGCCGGGATGTAACTGATACGGCCAATAAAAAAATAGGTTCTTTTTTCATCGTATCAAATCCCAAGAACTACAGCAGGGATGCTCTTTTCCCGGAGCTTTTCAAACAGTTTAGGCAAACGGATCCGGAGAATTCGCCAATCTATTCCAATGCAGTATACATAAACCGGTTGCTTGTTTCTACACCTGGAAATTATCCCTTTGCTATTTCACTAACCGCTGAAGAAGTGCCTAAGGAGGAGTTTAACCGGAAATCCAATGGTAATTTTGATGAATTGTGGTATAGAGCCAGTAATGAAAAAGTAGTGGTAATAGCCCGGAAAAAGGAGACAATGATTGAAACAATTACTTTGTTCTCTTACATTTTCTGTTCCTTTCTTTTTCTGGTGGGCTTCGTACAGATTGCAGGGTTTATTCTCAAAACCGGGTACAACTGGAGAGGGTTTCGCAGGTTGATGCAAATGAATATCCGCAGCCAGGTGCATGGTACTATTATTTTTATCAGCATTTTTTCTTTTCTTATTATTGGCGCTGCCACAATTTCATTTTTCATCAGCAGGAACAAAAGAAATAGCAGTGATAAACTGAGCAGGACGATGAAGATCATGGTAAATGAAATGCAGAAAAAACTTTCAGATCATAATACGTTTGATGATGTGGTCAAAATTTATGATTCTGTTTCCAATTTTGATTTACAGAAACTGGTAGATGAGGTATCAGACATTCATGGTGTGGATGTAAACGTATATGATTTAAAAGGGAATTTGCAGGTGTCTTCTGAAGCAAATGTTTATACAAAAGGGGTTTTGAGTAAAAAAATTGATCCACTGGCTTTTTATCATCTCGACAGGCTACGGCAGGTACAACATGCACAGGAAGAAAGAATCGGCAATTTTTCTTACCTGAGCATTTATTCTCCGGTAAGGGATGAAGATAAGAAAGTGTATGCGTATATTAATATTCCTTACTTTACTTCCAAGCCTGAACTGGACCAGGAAATATCAAATTTTCTTGTCACTCTCATCAACCTTAATGCTTTTATTTTTCTGATTGCGGGGTTGATTGCGTTATTTATTACCAACCGTATTACCAGTTCATTCTCCATTATTACTGATAAAATGCGGGAAGTAAACTTGGGTAAACAAAATGAAGAAATAGTCTGGAACCGTAATGACGAAATTGGTGAATTAGTGAAAGAGTATAATAAAATGGTAGCCAAGTTGGGCGATAGTGCTACTGCATTAGCTAAAAGTGAAAGGGAAGGTGCCTGGCGGGAAATGGCCCGGCAGGTGGCGCATGAAATAAAAAACCCGCTGACACCAATGAAACTCAGCATCCAGTATTTACAAAAGGCTATTAACAATAACCAACCGAATGTAAAAGAACTGTCGAGTAGTGTGGCCAACACATTGGTGGAACAGATAGACCATCTTTCTAAAATCGCTGCTGATTTCTCTCAATTCGCCAATATTGGTAATACAAGTGTTGAAGTATTTGACCTGCATGATGTAATCGGTTCGCTGAAAGAATTGTACCGGCCTAATTATAATGTATCATTGGATTGGAACCCTGTTCATGCCAAGGTAATGATTGAAGCAGATAAAACACAGATGAATCGCCTATTCACTAACCTTTTTGCCAATGCAGTGGAAGCTTGTAACGGGGCTGACGTTTGTAAAATTGAAGTGAATGAGGAGATAAGTGAGAACGGTACTATTATAATTCGTATAAAAGATAACGGTGAGGGTATTCCTGATGAAGTGCAGGAAAAAATATTCGTTCCCAATTTTACCACTAAATCGTCCGGTACTGGTTTAGGCCTGGCTATGTGCAAAGGGATAGTGGAGCAGGCTAAGGGAGATATCTGGTTTGAAACTGAGCATGGGAAAGGCACAACGTTTTATGTACAGTTACCGGTTAATAAGTTGATGGGGTGAAAGTGAAATGGATTTCATTTAATTGTCAAATGCCTTTCATCTTCCTATTCTTACCCAACCAATCCTCAAACTCCTTCAAATTATAACTACTCAAATTATTTTCTTTCATCATTCCACCTTTTTGTGCAGCCAGCACTCCGTACTTAACATCATCAAAACCATCAAGGGCATGTGCATCCGGGTCAATAGAAAGCAAAACACTTTTTTCTATAGCATAGTCAATCCATTTCCAGTCAATATCTAATCTTCTTGGGTGGGCATTCAGTTCTATCACTACGTGGTTGGCAGCGCAGGCTTCAATAATTTTTTTATGGTCAACCGGGTAACCATTACGGCTTAACAGTAAACGGCCTGTCATGTGGCCAAGAATAGTGGTGTAAGGATTTTCAATAGCCGTTATCAACCGTTTCATGGCTTTTTCCTCGTTCATTTTAAGAATACTGTGTACGGAAGCAATAACAAGATCAAATGTTTTTAGGATTTCTTCCGGATAGTCGAGGTTGCCGTCATAAAGAATATCGCTTTCAATGCTTTTAAATATTTTGAAAGGGGCCAGCTTTGCATTCAGTTGATCAATATTTCTGTGTTGTTCACGGATCCTGTCTTCCTTTAATCCATTGGCATAAAAAGCAGATTGTGAGTGGTCGGAAATAACAAGGAACTCAAGCCCCCGCTTAATGCACTCATTGGCCATCTCTTCAATAGTGTTCACCCCGTCACTCCAGTTACTATGGCTATGGATGATAGAACATACCTCTTCCGTTTGTATCAGCTCCGGCAATTTATTCTTTTTTGCTTTTTCAACAATACCTGCTGTTTCTCTCAGGCAGGGGAGTATATAAGGAATTTTTGCGTTAGTAAAAATGATAGCATCATTATCCATATATTCTCCATTATATTCTAATCCGGGAAATGATAGTTTAAAGGCTTCAAGAAATTCAGCACTACCGGTTGTATTAAATAATTGTTCGGCTCTGTTTGTGCCACCGGTGTACAAACGAAGTTTTAACCCATTCTTTAATTTGTATAAAAGGCTGTTTTCATTTTCATCTACTAATTCAGGGGGTTGTGCGGTTTGAAACTTCGGTTTAACCATTTCGTTCGGTTCCAGCACCACAAATTCCAATTCTTCAATTATTAATTCCTGACGACGATACCTTCCTGTTACGGCAACCTTTTCTGGTGAAAACAGTTTTTTCAGGTAATTATCTATCTGCGGGAAGATTTCGTCCAGCTGTGCAAAAAGAAAATGCCCCTGGTTTAAAAAGTAAAATTCAATGGCTTCCTGAACATTCGTTTGTGTTTTTTCACCAAAGCCTTTGAAAAGGGTTAGCCTGTTTTCGTTACAGGCATATAATAACTCACCCAGCGATTCTATTTCCATCTCTTTCCAGATGGTGTTTATTTTCTTGGGGCCTATTCCTTTTATATTCAGCATTTCTATAACACCGGCAGGTGTCTTGCTTATATATTCTGATAATACTTCAAGCTTACCAGTATCTAGTAGCTCAATAATTTTTTTGCCTGTGCTTTCGCCAATACCTTTTATGCTAAAAAGTTTTTCCCTGGGTGTATCTTTTAATTGCATGGGTAACTTTTCAATATTGAAAGCAGCAATTGAATAAATTTTTGATTTAAAAGAATTCTCACCGTTGATGTCCATTAGTTTGGATAGCAGCGAAAAATTATCGGCAATGGCGTCATTATTCATTACTGCAAATTAAGAATTTGGAGGAAAAATCAGGAAAACGGATGAATTGGGGCAGATGATTTACCCAAATGGATGATTTTGAAAAATCGATTTTTTTGGTAAAATATATTTTTTGATGCCCTTTATTCTGTTGTACAAGTGTGCGACGCATGGAACGATGTTATGAAAATCGTTAGCTGGTAAAATAATTATTGGAGTAGTTATTAGTTGTTGCTGTTTCTTTTCGGCTGTAAAATATGGGGTAATAAATTTTATCAAAAACAATCATTTTCATTGGGGAAAATGAAAAAATGAAGGCACAAAAAAAGTCCCGCTTGAGGCGGGACTTTGGTTATTTTTTAAGAAGAAAGAAAACTTATTTCTTCTTTTTAGCAGCTTTCTTCTTAGGAGCAGCTTTTTTCTTTGGAGCAGCTTTTTTAGCAGCTTTTTTCTTAGTAGCCATTTTGTTTAGAATTTAATGTTTAGTAAAAATGGGTTAACGATAGTAAAAATAACAATTATTTTATACTACCCAAATTTTTTTTCCACAAAATTCAAAAACAGGGAAATTCAACTTATGCTTCAGCTGGTGTTACAGAAACGTATGTTCTGTCATTTCTTCCTTTTCGGAATGCAACAACTCCATCAGCTAATGCAAATAATGTGAAGTCTCTTCCTACTCCAACATTTTTACCAGGATGATAAGTTGTACCACGTTGACGGATGATGATGTTACCAGTAACAATAGCTTGTCCACCAAAAATTTTCACGCCAAGACGTTTGCTATGTGAGTCACGACCATTCTTTACACTGCCTTCACCTTTCTTATGTGCCATGATAAATTATTTTGTTTGTTATAAATTTTAAATTATTCCGGACCAGGCCGAAGTGATTAAGCAATACTTGTTACTTTAATTTTAGTATAAGCAGTACGGTGTCCTTTCTTTTTATGAAAGCCCTTTCTTCTTTTTTGTTTGTACGCAATTACAGTGTCACCTTTTACATGGTCAACAATTTCTGCTGCCACTTTTGTTCCTGCAGACAGTTTGCCATCGGCAGATGCCAGCAAAACTTCTATACCTTCTACCTTATCACCGGCGTTACCTTCTAATCGGGGAACATACAAAGTCTGATCTTTTTCTACTTTGAACTGCTGGCCGGCTATTTTTACTACTGCTATCATAATTTAAAATTGGGAGGCAAAAGTAAGGAGAAAAATTGTATCGGCAAACGGAAAATTAAAGTTTAAAGGCCAGTTTTAAGGCAGAATTAAGTCAATTATGTGGATAAACTGGCCCTGATTGCCCACCTGTGCTTTATATTTGTGGCCTTCAACCCTAATATCCCTGATGAAACAGTTCAAATCAACGGGATTTAAGGGATTTCTATAGCGAAAAGTATGAAAATTAAGTCCTTCTTAGCCAAGCCGTTTGCTTCCTATATATATAAAGGTATCCGTAAAGGTATGGCTACTGCGGTTGCCGATCAGGAAAACATCTTTAAAATGCTCATCAAAACTGGCCAAAAGACAGAATTTGGTAAAAATGCCGGTTTGGATAAAGTAACTACTTACGAGGAGTTTAAGCAGGCTGTGCCGATACAGGATTACGAACAAATGAAGCCCTGGATTGAAAAAGTAAAGGCTGGCAGACATAATGTTTTATGGAAAGGGAAGCCCATCTATTTTGCCAAAACATCAGGCACTACCAGCGGTACCAAGTATATTCCGATTACAAAGGAATCTATACCGAATCATATTAATACAGCCAGGAATGCACTGCTTTGCTACATGGCGGAGACCGGGAATACAAAGTTTGCTGATGGCAAAATGATTTTTTTATCGGGTTCACCTGAATTGGAAAGAGTAGGGGGAGTACCAACCGGAAGATTGAGTGGAATAGCCAATCATCATGTGCCGAAATACCTGCGTACTAATCAGCTTCCTTCTTATGAAACTAATTGTATTGAAGATTGGGAAACCAAGCTGAGTAAAATAGTAGATGAAACAATTGATAAGAATATGACACTTATCAGCGGCATACCGCCATGGATGCAAATGTATTTTGATGAATTGACAAAAAGAAGCGGTAAAAAAATTGCTGATTTGTTTCCTAATTTTAGTGTGATGGTACAAGGCGGCGTAAATTTTGAACCTTACAAAGCCAAGTTATTTGAAAGTATCGGAAAGAAGATTGATACAATTGAACTCTTTCCAGCCAGCGAAGGTTTCTTTGCTTTCCAGGATTCACAAAAAGAAGAAGGCTTATTATTGAATACGAATAGCGGTATTTTCTTTGAGTTTGTCCCTGCCGGAGAAATTTTTAATGCGAACCAAACAAGGTTATCATTAAAGGATGTGAAAGTGGGAGAGAACTATGCGCTGATTATAAATAGCAATGCAGGACTGTGGGGATATAATTTAGGTGACACCGTAAAATTTGTCTCTACCGAACCTTACCGGCTGGTAGTAACAGGGAGAACCAAACATTTTATTTCTGCCTTTGGCGAACATGTTATTGGCGAAGAAGTGGAATACAGCATGCTGAAAGTGGCAGAAGAAGAAAATGTTCATGTTACCGAATTCACGGTGGCACCTTTTGTTAGCAGCAATGAAGGAAAATCCTATCATGAATGGTTTATAGAATTTGAAAATAAACCTCATAATATGGAAGCGTTTGCTGCGAAGCTTGACCAAATACTTCGCCAAAAGAATGTTTATTATGATGATTTGATTGGTGGTAATATTCTTGCTCCATTAAGAATTACTCCAGTCCAAAAAAATGGATTTATTGATTACATGAAATCTATAGGTAAATTGGGCGGACAGAATAAAGTGCCGAGGCTTAATAATGACAGGAAGATTGCTGATGAATTGATAAAATGGAGCGATAGCCCGGTGACAGCTTAATGAATTTAATTTTATGACCTATCTGACTACATGACTAACGATACTCCCATAAAACGCATAGCCATTTTCGGCTCCACTGGCTCTATAGGTACACAAGCACTTGATGTAATAGCTGCTAACCCTTCTTTATTTTCCGCAGAAATCCTGACAGCGCATAATAATGAAGAATTGTTAATACAACAGGCTTTAAAATTCAACCCCAATATTGTAGTAATTGGCGATGAAAGAAAATATAATAAAGTTAAAGAAGCCCTTTCATCAACTGACATAAAAGTTTTTGCCGGTGAAAAAGCATTGGAAGAAACGGCTGCAATGGATTGTTATGATCTGATGCTGGCGGGCATTGTTGGTTACGCAGGATTACGGCCTACATTAAAAGCAATAGAAAGTGGTAAAGCTGTTGCATTAGCAAATAAAGAAACACTGGTAGTAGCTGGTGATATTATTATGCGGAAAGCAGTGGAGAACCGTGTACCTGTTATCCCGGTCGATTCGGAACACTCAGCTATTTTTCAATGCTTAGTTGGTGAAACAAGAAACAGGATTGAAAAAATAATATTGACGGCATCTGGTGGCCCTTTTTTAGGTCGCAAACCAAACTATCTCGTTAATGTAAAAAGAGAACATGCCCTTCAGCATCCTAACTGGAGCATGGGTGCAAAAATTACTATTGATTCAGCTACATTAATGAATAAGGGGTTGGAGATGATTGAAGCGAAATGGTTATTTAATCTTCGGCCAGACCAGATTCAGGTAGTCATACATCCGCAAAGTATTATTCATAGTATGGTACAATTCGAAGACGGCAGCATCAAAGCACAAATGGGATTACCGGATATGAAGCTTCCGATTCAGTATGCATTAGCGTTTCCAAAAAGAATTGTGAATGAGTTTCCACGATATGATTTTAAAAAAGTCAGCACTCTTTCTTTTGAAGAGCCTGATGTTAAAACTTTCCGAAACCTTGCATTGGCAATTGAGGCGTTAAATAAAGGCGGGAATTTACCGGCAATAATGAACGCCGCAAATGAAGTAGCTGTGTATGCATTTCTGCGCAATAAAATCAACTTCCTTGATATGACAGATGCGATTGAAAAAACAATGCAGAATGTCACTTTTATTGAAAAGCCAACGCTGGAGGAATATTTTGAAAGCGATGGAGAGGCCCGTAACTTCGTTGCCGATTTAATTAAACTATAAACAGTTACAATTTAAAAGATACTATCCCGATAATCGTCGGGATTTATTATTAAGAAACAAACAATGAATTTATTAGCTATAAACTGGTCGAATGTTGGCTTACAGGCCGGACAATTATTACTTTCTCTTTCCATTCTTGTTATACTACATGAGTTTGGGCATTACATTACCGCCAAATGGTTTAAATGCCGGGTGGAAAAATTCTTCCTCTTTTTTGATCCATGGTTTGCATTGGTAAAAAAGAAAGTGGGTGATACTGTGTATGGGATTGGCTGGCTGCCATTAGGGGGCTATGTAAAAATATCCGGGATGATTGATGAAAGCATGGACAAGGAAGCCATGAAGCTGCCACCTAAAGAATGGGAGTTCAGAAGTAAGCCGGC
>JANMFO010000414.1:0-1781 GCA_031374245.1 Chitinophagaceae bacterium
ATTATAAGTGGAGTGATACTTTTTGCAGGTCTTGTTACTGTGGCACAACAACGGCCGCATTATACACAGTATGAGATTAATCCTTTCCTGGTGAATCCTGCTATTGCAGGTATTGAGAACTACACCGATTTAAAAATGGGGGTAAGAGACCAATGGGTAGGATTAAACGGTGCGCCAAAAACCACCTACTTTACTATTCATTCTCCCTTAGGAAAAAAAGATGATTACAGTACATCTGCCACTTCGTTTGAAGTACCCGGAGAAAATCCAAGGGGACAGGCATACTGGAGAACGTATACAGCAGCAGAACCTCATCACGGCGCAGGTTTTACAATAATAAATGATCAAACAGGTAGTTTCCGGTTTCTTACTGCCACCGCCACATATGCGTATCATCTGGGACTTAATGCTACCACAAATCTTTCAGGTGGTTTTTCAGCCGGTATTACCAAAGTAAGTATTGATAAAAGCAAGCATGATTATAATGGCGCAGGAGACCCTGTAGACCCTGCAACTGGTTCTGCTTTTACTGGTGAACTAACTAAAACAAGACCGAATATGGGGGTGGGCTTATGGCTATATTCCCGTGATTATTTTGTTGGTATTTCTGCACAGCAGGTAATACCTCAAACTATAAGTTTTGTGGATGATAATCCCACCATATTAAGTAAAGGGAAATTGATACCGCATTTATTTTTTACGGTTGGTTACCGTTTTCTTTTATCTGAAGATGTAAACGCAATTCCTTCCTTAATGGTTAAATATATTAAAGGCAGTTCCATCAAGGAATTTCAACCAGAGGCAAATGTGAAATTGCAATACCGGGATCTTTTGTGGATGGGTGCAAGCTACCGTTACCAGGATGGCTATGCCGGCATGATTGGTTTGAATGTAAAAAATACCTTCAATGTTAGCTATGCTTACGATAGATCAAATGCAAACTCACAGCTAAATGATTTTAGCAGGGGTACTCATGAACTTGTATTTGGTTTCCTGCTTGGAAATAAGTACAGCGAGAAATGTCCGAGGTGTTATTAATTGAAATAGAAAAGTGTTTAGCTAAAATCACTTTTTTTGTTCTTAGTGTCTTTGCAGGAAATCTTCTGAATCAAATTATAAACGAACAATCTTCTTACTGCGGATTGCTTTAAGATTGTTTAAAGCCTTCTGAGCTTCCTTCCTTTTTTGTTCTACTTCTTTAAGGGTTACATCAGTATCAGGAATACTTTTGATGTTATTGCTATTCAGTTCCTGTTGTACAAAATCCAGTTTACTGATAGCCTGGTTGTAAACGACCTGCAGACTATCCATCCTTACCTGGTTTACAGCATTCGACAATTGGTTATTTACTTTATCCCAATCTATTTTGTCATATGCCACACGGAGTTTATTTTCCCATTGCTTCCAGTCGAATTTGTTTATCTCTTTCTGGTAAGTGGATTTCAACTCTTCCTTTTCCTTTTGTGTAAATACTTCAGCAATATTTTTTTCCACTTCTTTCCATTGCTGACTTGTCAATACTTTTTTGGATGCCTCTAATGCTTCTTTTACAAGTTTCTCCTGGTATTTTTTTAATTCATGAGTTTCAGCAGGCAATTCAAAATTGGCAAAAGCTGCCATGGAGGCCGGGTCAATTTTTCCAATTGCATTTTCATCAGCAATTCTTTCTGGTTGAAGTACTGCTACCTTATTTTCAATTTTTGAAAGTTGTTCATTCATTACCACATTCGCTTGTTTAGACAACTCATCTTTGCCTTCAACAAAATTGAAAGGTAACTGTG
>JANMFO010000424.1:0-52114 GCA_031374245.1 Chitinophagaceae bacterium
TCCAAAGAAAAAACCTCAGCAACGAAGAGCTGGTTTCCATTTATAAAAAGATTTTGCTGCCCAGGATGATTGAAGAAAAAATGCTGGTGCTGTTGCGGCAGGGAAAAATTTCAAAATGGTTCAGTGGTATCGGGCAGGAAGCAATTTCGGTTGGGGCAACACTTGCATTGCAGGAAGATGAATGGATAATGCCGTTGCACCGAAACCTCGGAGTCTTTACTACCCGCAATATGCCGTTACATAAATTATTTATGCAATGGCAGGGATCGCAGGAAGGCTATAGCAAGGGAAGGGAAAGAAGTTTCCATTTTGGAAATAAAGAACATCACATCTGCGGAATGATTTCTCATCTCGGTCCGCAACTTGCAATTGCTGACGGTGTGGCATTAGCCTATAAGCTGCGACATGAGAAAAAAGTATCACTGGCTTTTACCGGCGATGGTGGTACCAGCGAAGGTGATTTTCATGAAGCACTGAACACGGCAGCGGTTTGGGATCTACCGGTAATTTTTATTATTGAAAATAATGGCTATGGGTTAAGTACACCGGTAAACGAACAATACCGTTGTATTAGTTTAATTGACAAAGCCAAAGGCTACGGCATGGAAGGTGTGCAGATTGACGGCAATAATTTATTACAGGTATACGATACGATAAAAGGAGTAAGAGAATATTGTATTAAAAATCAAAAACCCTATTTAATTGAATGTTTAACGTTCAGAATGCGGGGACATGAAGAAGCAAGTGGTACTAAGTATGTTCCTCAGGATTTGTTCAAGCTGTGGGAAATGAAAGACCCGATTAAAAACTATGAACAGTTTTTAATTGAAGCTGGTGTGATAAATGAAACAACAGTTGCTGCAATACGAAATGAATTTAAAGACAAAATAGAAAGTGAATTAGCAATAGGCTCCAATACAAAGTCAATAGTGGTAGATACGGAAGAAGAGTTAGAAGATGTTTATAAATCGAAATTTGAAGTTCGGGGTTTGAAGTTCGATGTTAAGGTCGTTGACAACTCGAAACTCACTTATAATTCCGAAATTCCGGCTAAAGACTTGCGGCTCATTGACTCAATAAAGGAAGGCCTTCATCAAAGTATGCAACAACATCCCAACCTTATTCTCATGGGACAGGATATTGCAGAATATGGCGGTGCCTTTAAAATAACAGAAGGGTTTGTAAATGATTTTGGAAAAGAGAGAGTAAGAAATACACCACTATGTGAAAGTGCCATTGTTGGTACTGCGTTAGGATTGTCATTGGAAGGATACAAGAGCATGATGGAAATGCAGTTTGCTGATTTTGCAACAGTAGGTTTCAATCAAATCATTAATAACCTGGCAAAAATTCATTACCGCTGGGGTCAAAATGCAGATGTGGTGATTCGTATGCCAACAGGTGGCGGAGTGGGAGCTGGTCCATTCCATTCGCAAAGTAATGAAGCATGGTTTGTAAAAACTCCCGGATTAAAAGTTGTGTATCCATCTACACCGATGGATGCAAAAGGATTGCTGATTGCTGCTATTAATGATCCCAACCCGGTTTTATTCTTTGAACATAAAGCATTGTATCGTTCTATAAGCGGACAGGTGCCAACCGAATATTATGAAATCGAAATCGGCAAAGCCAGACATGTAAGAGAAGGAGATGAAATCTCTATCATCACTTACGGAGCTGGTGTTCATTGGGCAGACGATTATGCAGCGGAACACCCTGAAATTTCTATTGATATTCTTGACCTGCGGACTTTATTACCATTAGATTATTTAGCTATTCGTGAAGCGGTACAAAGAACAGGAAGAGTTTTATTATTACATGAAGACACATTGGTGGGCGGCATCGGTGGTGAAATAGCTGCCTGGATTGCGGAAAACTGTTTTGGGTTATTAGATGCACCGGTAATGCGTTGTGCATCATTAGACACACCTATACCTTTCAGTATCGAATTGGAAAATAATTTTATGGCAAAGGCAAGGCTGGATGAATATGTAAATAAACTTCTTTCCTATTAGCCTTTCAGAAAGTTATATTTTATTGGTTAGTGTTTGAGAAAAAGCTATCTTAAATTCTACTCCCCCCTGTGTAAGAGTTTTACTCCCTCCCTTTTTTTTACCACAAACCAAAACCAACATGTCAACCACAAACTCGGCTGTAAATCTTGCCGCACCTGTCAACCAATCCGAACGCATTGTTATTCTCGACTCATTAAGAGGAATTGCTATTCTCGGTATTTTATTAATGAATATTCCAAGTTTTGCATTACCAACAGGAGATCCATCTGTATTAAACGAATTTGGAACATTTGATTTTAAAGTCTGGCATTTTGTTGCATGGTTTCCGGATGGAACCCAACGGGCTTTATTCTCCATGTTGTTTGGAGCCGGTATCCTTCTTTTTATTGGTGGCAAAGAAAAAAGATTAGATGGAATGTTGCCGGCGGATTATTTTTTCCGCCGCCAGTTGTGGTTAATGGTTTTTTCACTGATTGATGTTTTTGTATTATTATGGTACGGGGATATATTATTAGACTATGCTTGCCTGGGAATGGTCATGTACTCTTTCAGGAAGCTATCTCCTAAAGTATTGTTGATTGGAGCTGGTCTTTGTTTCCTCTTTATGCTGGCTCGGGAAAACAGGGATTTGTACCAGAATAAAAAAATGATAGAAAGGGGAGAAATGATTGCGACTATTGACACGTCAAAAACAAAGCTCAACCTTACTCAACAAGAGCAACTGAGTGCTATGAAGGAGTTTAAAGAAAAAAGCACACATGAAAGTAAGGTAAAGCGGATGGAAAAAGCCACGCTGAAAACAACCGAAAGCTATGAGACTTTATATGAATTCAGAACTAACCGGTATATTGATGATTTAGTTCAATATCTTTTTTTTGGTATCTGGGATGTATTGCTTTTTATGTTTATCGGCATGGCGTTTTTTAAAATGGGTATTTTAACAGGGCAGGCTTCCGTCAAGGTATATGCCTGGATGTTTATAATCGGACTTGGTGCAGGACTTACCTTTTCTTATTTCCGGTTGCAACCAATTATTGATGCTAAATTCAATTGGTATGAATACACAAAAAAAATTCCGTTTGCCTTTTACGAATTGTCCCGAACTTTTCGCTCAATAGGAATATTTGGGTTGATCATGTTGTTATATAAATCAGGAATATTTAAATGGCTGTTTGCATTAATGCGACCAGTGGGGCAAATGGCATTTACCAATTACCTGATGCAATCATTAATATGTGGTTTGTTTTTCTATGGTATTGGTTTTGGCATGTTTGGTAAACTTCAGCGGTATGAAATCTATTATGTAGTGGCCGCAGTTTGGGCACTGCAAATTATCTGGAGCCATATCTGGTTAAGTTATTTCCGCTTTGGTCCGTTGGAATGGGCCTGGCGCAGTTTAACCTATTGGGAAAAACAGCCGATGAAAAAATCAAATACAAAAGAAGTGCTATCGCCATAAGATTAGCCGCTTTTGTTATTGCAGCTATTCAAAATAAGAAAAAATGAATCAGGTACAACGGAATTCATTTAAATTAGAAGTATGATAATACCGGCCTTTCCGGTAACTGCCTCACTTTAAAAAACTGATTATATGAAAAGGTTATTAACAATCATCGTCTCTTTGCTGTTCGTAATTTGTATAGCTGCACAAACAAACTGGAGCCCCGAACAATGTTTGAAAATAAAAAATATTACAGCCGTTGTTCCGTCACCGGATGCAAGTAAAGTATTATACACCGTTAGGGAAGCGGTAATGACGGATGACCGGAGTGAATATATAAACCAGGTTTGGCTGTGTAACAGCAACGGCAGCAATGCCATTCAATTAACTAAAGGCGATAAAAATTCTTCCAATCCCAAATGGAGCCCAGATGGCAAATGGATTGCCTTTACTTCATCAAGAGACAGTAAGACCAATTTGTATATGCTGCCTGTTGACGGGGGCGAATCAGAAAAACTGACAGATGTAAAAACCAGTGTTGGTAATTATGAATGGAGCCATGATGGTAAAATGATCGGTTTTGCTATGATAGATGCGGCTGCTGATAAAGAGGAGAAAGATAAAAAATCGAAGAATGACTGGTATTATATGGATGAAGAAGTAAAACAAAACAGGTTGTATGTTTTATGGCTGAATCAAAAAGATACTGGCGGAAAATATGTGCAGAAGAAACTGACTAAAGAAAATTATAATGTTAATACCTTCGACTGGAGTGCTGATGGGAGAAGCATTGCATACAGTCATGGAAAATCTCCGGAGGTAAATGATAATGTGTACAGCGATATTTCGCTGGTTGATATTGAAAGTGGAAGTATAAAATCAATCGCCGCCACTGGTGCAGGAGAAACAAATCCATTGTTCAGCCCTGATGGAAAATTTATTGCCTACTACAGTACCGCTGACCCTGTTGACTGGTCTGGCCCAAGGCATGCAAAAATTTATTCTTTGACGGATGGTAAAAGCTGGCGTTTAAAAGCAACCCCTGATGAAAACGGCGGCATCATTGGCTGGACACCAGACGGGAAAAATATTTTGTGGGCGGAAGCGAATAAAACATTGAACAGCGTTTACCAGTTAAGTGTTGATGGAAAATCAATAACAGAATGGAACAAGGGCTCAAAAGATTTTATCGGTGCTGTTGCAATCAATACAACAGGAACGCATCTTGCATTCACCTTACAAAACCCATCACAGTTACCGGAAGCATATATAAGTTCACTCACTAATTTTTCACCGGTAAAAATTACAAGCATTAATGCTGCACATACTGGTAAGGCATTACCAAAAACAGAAGTGGTGAAATGGAAAGGAGCAGATGGAAAAGAAATTGAAGGATTGCTTACTTACCCAATCAATTACAAGCCCGGACAAAAAGTCCCTTTCATTTTAAATGTACATGGTGGACCTGCTGGAGTGTTTACACAAACATGTGTGGCGGGTAACCAGGGCACTTATCCTATTGCAGCATTTTCAGAAGCAGGTTACGCAGTATTGCGTCCTAACCCACGGGGTTCTACTGGCTATGGTGCAGAATTCAGAATGGCTAACCGGGAAGATTGGGGCGGCAAAGATTTTCAGGATATAATGGCAGGAGTTGATCATGTAATAAAAATGGGAGTGGCTGATGAAAGTAAAATGGGAGTGATGGGCTGGAGCTATGGTGGTTTCATGAGCAGCTGGATTGTTGGGCATACTGATCGTTTCAAAGTAGCTTCTATTGGTGCGCCGGTGGTTGATCTGGCACATCAGAATCTTACAGATGACATAGAAGGGTTTCTTCCTTCCTATTTCAAATCCAATCCATGGGATGACTGGAGTAAGTATGATGCACATTCTCCGTTACGCTTTATACAAAATGTAAAGACACCGGTAATGCTGCAACATGGTGAAGCCGATCTTCGGGTTCCTTTCAGTAACTCGGTCATGTTTTATAATGCCCTGCGTCGTAGAAATGTACCAGTACGTTTACTGGCCTTGCCAAGACAGCCACATGGTCCGCAGGAACCAAGAATGGTACTGAAAACCATGCAGACAAACCTGGAATGGTTTGACAAATACATCGGGGAGAAGAAAGGGTTTTGATGATAACAGTAATAATAGAGCATAGACACATGAAATATCTCCTGCTTTCTTTTTTAGCAACCGCTTTTCTTTTTTCCTGTAAACAAAGTAAACAGGCTGAAAAAGTTACAGGTGTACAATATGATTCCTTATATCAGCCGGCTGTATTTACTGATGCAGCAAGAATGGAAAAAATAAAACTGGCATTCCCGGCGATTGATAAAATATTTAAAGATTATGCAGATTCCAATCATTTGCCGGGTGTGGCTTATGGATTAGTAGTGGAGGGTAAATTAGTTTACAAAGGAAATTTCGGTTACACCGATATAGAAAAGAAAATTCCGGTTACATCATCATCACTTTTCCGCATAGCCAGCATGAGTAAAAGTTTTGCTACGATGGCAATAATGAAACTAAGAGATGAAGGAAAATTAAATCTTGATGACCCTGCCTATTTATATATTCCCGAATTAAAAAATTTAAAATACCCAACAGCAGATGCACCGCATATTACCGTTCGTCACCTTATGTCGCATAGTGCAGGTTTTCCTGAAGATAATCCGTGGGGTGACAGGCAACTGGCCGATAATAATAAAGACTTGCTGGAACTGATCGGCAAACAACTTTCATTTTCCAATCCACCCGGCATTGCTTATGAATACAGTAACCTGGGGTTTGCCTTACTGGGAAAAATTATCACTACAGTATCCGGCATGCGTTACCAGGAGTATGTTAAAAAATATATATTGGAACCACTAAGGATGAAATCAACCACCTACGAGTATGGTGATGTGGCTCCGGATAAACTGGCACATGGATATCGTTGGTTAAATTCAACATGGAATGAAGAAACATTGTTGCATGATACAAAAGACGGAAGCTGGGGAGCCATGGGTGCAATGATTTCTTCCATTGATGAATTCGCCAACTATATGGCTTTTCATCTTTCTGCATGGTCATCAAACAATGCAAAAGATGATGGACCTGTTAAAAGAAGTTCGGTAAGAGAAATGCATCAACCGTGGAGATTCAATGCCTTTAATCCAAACTATACTTTTCCCAATGGAAGAGCCTGCGCTGTTACTACTGCTTATTGTTTTGGTTTGGGCTGGATGAAAGATTGTGATGGTAAAACCTATATTGCCCATAGCGGTGGCTTGCCCGGTTTTGGCAGCCAGTGGCGCATCATGCCGGACTATGGAATCGGTATTGTTTCATTTGCCAACCGCACTTATTCGCCGATGGGTTTTGTGAATTTACAAATACTGGATACGATAATAAAAATCGCCGGACTGCAACCGATGCAACTTCCACCATCAAAAATTCTGGAACAACGGAAAACTGAACTGGTAAAATTATTGCCCGACTGGAACAATGCAGAACAAAGCGCAATATTTGCAGAAAACTTTTTCCCTGATTATCCAATTGATACATTGAAAAAGCAGGCAAGAGATTTGTATGCCAAAGCAGGAAAAATAATTTCGGTAAAAGAAGTGAAACCAGAAAACCAGTTACGGGGTTCTTTTATCCTGGAAGGTGAAAAAACCAATATCGAAATTTATTTTACCTTATCTCCGGAAAATCCTCCGTTGATACAGGAGTATCATATTAAGGAATTGCCGAAAGAAAAACACTAAAACACAGACGGGCTATTATCAATCATTGATAGCCTGGTACGTCAGAGCCCTGAATTTATCAGGTAAATCACCATGTGTAGTTCCTTGTAACTGCCGGTAAAAAAGCAATACCATTTTTTCTTTTGGATCTACCCAATACGAAGTGGCAAAGGCGCCGCCCCAACTATATGTGCCAGCCTGTGCAGGTGTTCTGCTACTGCCCTTTTCAGATACTATTTGAAACCCTAAGCCAAACTTATCATCACCAAGGGAAAGGTCACCAATCTGGTTCATCGTCATGATGCGAACAGTGTTTCTGCTCAATATTCTTTTACCATTATATACACCGTTGTTCAATAGCATTTGTAAAAAAACACCATAATCATAAATGGTAGAAGATAAACCGGCACCGCCTGAATAATAAGTAGAATTATGTAATGGATAATCAGCACCCACCGGGCCATTCAACATTTTACTTTCTGCCATTAATAATTTGCCGGTAGAGTCTTCCCGGTATAAATTAACAAGCCTTGCAGCTTTTTCTTGTGGAATATGAAAATAAGTATCCTTCATACCAAGCGGCTCAAAAATCCGGGTACGGAAAAAATCATTTAAGTTCATACCTGAAATAACTTCTACCAAACAGCCTAATAAATCAGAATTTAATCCATAGGTAAATTTTTCGCCGGGTTGATGCATCAATGGTAATTTACCAAGCCTGTTCATAGCATCTAACAGGTTGTCATTTTGTATTCCTATACCAGCAGTCAAATTACTTTTTGAATATATGGCATTGGCTTCTTTAGAACCAATTTGTGCATAGCCCAATCCTGATGTATGCGTAAATAATTGACGGATAGTAATTTCGCTTTTTGCCGGAACGGTAGTATAAGTGGTATCCGCTGCATTGAATTTATCCAGCACTTGTTGTTTTTTAAAAGCCGGAATGTATTTGGAGACTGCATCATTCAATAAAAATTTACCTTCTTCAAAAAGTATCATCATAGCCACACTGGTGATAGCTTTAGTTTGTGAGGCAATTCTGAATATGCCTTCTTTCTGCATGGCAGACTTTGTGCTGAGGTCATTATACCCAACAGCTTTGTAGTAAGCCACTTTTCCATTGCGGATGATAAGCGCCGCACCGCCATGCATCCATTCTTTTTGTACCCAGTCATTCATTTCCCTGTCAAGGCGTTTTAACCGTTCTGAAGAAAACCCTGCTGCTTCGGGTGTGGTTAGCGGCGTTATTTTTTGTGCGAAAACAAAAGCTACCTGTAGCAGGATAAATGCAGAAACAAGGAATACTTTTTTCATAAATGGCTGGCGTTGCATAGATAATATTTTAGAGAAGCATGATATTTAAAAGAAGGATTGAATGTACAAATATTTTAATCCAGGTGATATTCTTTTTTTAAAAATGCTATCATATTTTTTGCTTTGTCATTCAGCAATGCCAGTTTGCTTTTAATTTGGAAATTGCTGCCTTTAAGCTGATTGATATAATAGGCAAGATCCTGTTGAATGGCTGGGTCATATGATCTTAGTGGTGGGTTTCCAGCAGGCCTGTTTATGCTGTCGCTGGTTATCATTTCGTTTAAAACAAAAGAGCTGAACATACGGGATAATATTGGGTCGGCCGCCCTTCTTTCAATACGATCATCTTCCTGGTGAATATATATATACTCAACTAATTTTTGATAAGAGATCATACTGTCTGCTGCCTGTTCATTTCTTATCAATCGTAAGGAACCGGAATTTTTTAATTGTGTAATTGTCCGGTCACTACTTTGAAACCTCATACTTCTGATAAGTGTTCTGCCAAAAAAGTAAAGTTCATTTTCATGCCCTTTAATTTGTTGCGTACTTAATAAATGTATCAACGAGTCCATCCTTTCCGTCTTTGTTTGGCGAAATAGCAAAATTTGCCTGATTGAGGCGGTATCTGTTTCTAAATCTTCAATATATGTTTGTATAAATTTTTTCTCCCGGTCTCTTTCTATCTTATGCTCGAGTTGGTACTCTGCTAAGAATCCGCAGAACACAGCAAGGAATAACATTAAAAACTCCCAGAAATAATGGGTCCATTTTTTTCGGGCGGTGTGGGTGTGGGTATGTACTTCCATAAAATTATACTTTAATCAAACCTGTATTCTTTTTTAATCATTTCAATAAGCCCCTTTGCCCGGTTTTTAAGGGCAGTAGCATTACGGCTATAAAACTTAAGGGTAGTGGAATAATAATGATAGTTAAGCGATACGGTGTTTATATCCTTTACATCAGCAGAAAGCAAGGATGGCTTTACCAAAGGTTTGTTGATAGTTGTTCGCTGTCCGCCCAAAGAAGAAGCAGCTATATTTATTTTTATTGAACTTACCATTTGCTGAAAAACATAACTGTCAAACAACCGGGTATTTCCTTTGTGAATTTCATCCATTTTCAAACGTTGCAGGTCTATCTGATTGGCCAGCCACTGAAAAGATGCATAATAGGTACCGATACTATCCAGCAATTTTTTGTTTTTTATATACCGGAGCAATCCTGCACTCTTAAGCTGCTCAAAGGATTTTGAGTTGGTATAGTAATACCCAAGATTGGCAGTAACAGTTCGGGCGGCAAAATAAATCTCCGTGGTATTTGTAATATCCGAGTGTAACATCTCTACCAATGAATCGGCCATCTGCGCACCATAACTATTTCGGTCTGTTACGGAGTCAAAAAGACTGATATCTGACCGCAGGTCGGATAACATAGAATTCAACCGTGTCTTCACTTCTTTTTTGTGAAGAATAGTTTCCCGGGTATTTTCAGCATAAAACCCCAACGAAACAGCGAGAAACAACATTAAAAATTCCCAGAAATAATGGGTCCATTTTTTTCGGGCGGTGTGGGTGTGGGCATGTACTTCCATATTTGTCAATTAATATTATATTCCTTTATTACTAATGCCAGTGTTTCATCAGCCAGTTTCCTTACAAACATATTATCTCTGGTGTATTGCAGGTAAAGTGTTTTTACCTGGATTATATATTTTAATAAAATTTTTTTATCTGTATCTGCAAGCTTTATGATGGTAATATCTGAAGGCAAGTCCATACGAATACCCCTGCTGGTAATTGTATCTGCAGCCAGTTGCTTTTCAGTATATGCCCTGGTTGCTTTTTCAATAATTAAAGGGTCAAGGAGTTTTTCAAGGTGCTGGTTGATTTGTGTTGCCAGTTCTTGCTGAAGCGGTTCGTATTCTTTATAGTTGCGTACCGTTATATCATATTTTATCAATGCATTTGAGACATTTTTTTTACGTATCAGCCTCAGGTTGCCGCCATTTTTCAGCTGTTGCATGGTTCTGTCAGATGGGAAGAATCGCAAAATATCCCAATAGGAAAGTTCGTAAAGTTCATATACTTTTCTTCCATTCTTTAAATATTCGTCCCTGGCTAGGAGATGAAACAACGTATCCAGTTCCCTGATGCGTGACTTTCTTAACCTGATTAATCGGTTTAAATTAGTTGTATCAGATTTTAAATCTTCAACCATAGTTTGCATGAATTGTTTCTCCCTGTCTTTCTCAATTTTATGCTCCAACTGATACTCTGCCAGAAATCCGCAGAACACAGCAAGGAATAACATTAAAAACTCCCAGAAATAATGGTTCCATTTTTTACGTGGGGTGTGGGTGTGGGCATGTACTTCCATAATAGAATTAGTTAGTGATTTGCGTTATTTTCAATTTTTTCATTATTAATTTTTCCATTTCAAAACAGGCCAGCCGGGCTTCCCTGAATGCATCAAGACTTCTTCTCAACCGCTCCAGCCGCAATGTAAGTGCGGCACCCATGTTTTGCCGGAAAACAATTGCATCATTACCACTGAGCACATCCCGGTGGGTTAATATTTTTTCCATTTTGAACGGGTCGGAATGATTACTCGTATCAAGATTGAGTTGACAGGCAAGGTCATAGCTTTTATAAACAGCCGGAATAAACAGCTCGGTATAATATTTTTTTTCAAATTCCTGGTTGCGGTATTGAGCAAAATTGGTAATGCGTTCATAATCCATCATTTTTTTAAGAAACTCAATATTGCCAACATAGCGCAGGGAACCGGATGATTTCATTTGTTCGTAGGTTTCTTTACGTACCAAAAAATTTCTTACCCATACTGCGCCCATTTTATTTGAAAATGCCGCTCTGTTAATTGTCGTACTGTCCTGAAGCAACCAATCTACCAGGGCTGAGTGATTGGCAATGATGATATTGTCCTGGCTGATGAGAGAATCCAGGTTTTTAATATTTGTACGGACATCTACCAGCATACTTTGTAAAAATTGACGGGCCCTGTCTTTTTCAATTTTATGCTCCAATTGATACTCTGCAAAAAATCCACAGGCAACTGCGAGAAACAACATTAAAAACTCCCAGAAATAATGTGTCCATTTTTTTCTGGCTGTATGGGTGTGTGCATGTACTTCCATAGATAATTTTATTTGAGTTTATACACGTTTCTTAATTCTTGGAGCAATTGCGTATTTAACTTTTGATAATCGGCATACTGTCTTACTGATGTTCCATAACACCTCAGTTGATACAGGCCTGTAATATTCACAGATTCTGATTTATCAAAAACTTCCGATTTATTAAAATAGAATGGAAATATTTCCCCGCTGTTTTCATATTGTGCCAAAGCATTAAAATAAAATAATTTGTAACGTGTGTTTATTGTATCGTAAAATGCTATGTCATTATGTTTTAACAGGTACGGCATCAGATACGAATCAAAAAAGGTGGATTCAAATTCATTTCTTGTTCTTATGTTGGTAATGGCTTCAGAAAGGTCGCCGGTTAATTGTTGCAATTCCATGCTTTTAAAATAACGCAACGAACCAGAATTTTTCAACTGGACAAGAATGGCATCTTTGGGTTCAAAAAGATAGGGGCTGAAAACTATAAAACCATAACTGAAGTTAACTCCAAATGCTTTGGAGCAATTGTTAATGGAACTGTCCCGGAAATATTTCTTCAAATAGGTAAACGCTGAGTCTCTCTTTAGCCTGTTCACTTGCACGGTTTGGATGGTAGCAGAATCTCTCTTCAGTTCATTATAAAAACTAATTGCCAGTTCTTTGGCCCGGTCTCTTTCAATTTTATGCTCCAATTGATACTCTGCTAAAAACCCGCAGAACACAGCGAGGAACAACATTAAAAACTCCCAGAAATAATGGGTCCATTTTTTACGGGCGGTATGTGTGTGGGCATGTACTTCCATAATAATTTATTTCAGGTGATATTCTTTTTTTAATAAAGTAATCAGGTTTTCAGCCGTCTTAATTGTTTCTTCAATATTACCATTTGTAAGGCGATACGCTGTTTTTAAATAAACCACCTTAATTACAAATTCATTGATAATTTTTGTGTCTGATGTTAACAAAGAAGGATTAGATGTGATGCGGGATATTATAGCCTTATTACTGGTATCTGCCATATCATTCCATACATAGCCATTAAATATTTTCCCTAAAGTATTATAAAGAATATCGTTTCGGAGATTGCGTTCAATATCCTGCTGATTTAAAACCAGTTTAACAGCTTCATTATCATAGATAGTAATACTGTCGGCAGCTTTTTTGTTTCGGATAAGCCGAAGGCTCCCCGAGCTTTTTAATTGCTGAATTGTTCTGTCATGATATTTAAATTCATTGATCCTGCCAAGAAATCTTGCATAAAAATAAATGTCGTTTAATTTGCTTTTGTCGTTCTGTTTTAGCAAAAACACAAGGGAATCAAAATAGTTAATATATTTTTTACGGACACTGAATGTTAAATGAAGTGAGGCAGTGTCTAATTCCACATCTTTTATGAAAGAAGTTATATACTCTTTTTCCCGTTTATGCTCTATCTGGTGCTCCCGAAAACTCTCTGCCATAAATCCGCAGAATACAGCGAGAAACAACATTAGAAACTCCCAGAGATAATGCGTCCATTTTTTTCGGGCGGTATGAGTGTGGGCATGTACTTCCATAAAATTATTTTATATGATATTCATTCTTTAAAACATCAAGTAAGTCAACTTCCTGTTTTAATATTTTTTGGTATAACCCAAGCAGATCATGAAGCAGATAATCCATACCGTATATTTTTTTTATAAAATTCAGGTATACATTTTTATCGTATGTCATTAAAAGATTTCCTGGTGGCAGGTCTTTTTCAGTAATAGAGCCATATTGCGCATTTGTTTTTGCATATACATTTGCAATGATCAGTCGTAATGGTATCATAGGAATGATACTAGCGACAGTAGTATCCAAAGCATGTTCGGCGGCGAGAGCAAACTGGCTATAATTTACATATGTATTAATAAGGTTGTTAAGATTAATAATTTCTGCTTTGACTTTTTCTTCTTCTATCAGATTATAGGTGCCTGAACTTTTAAGTATTTCCAATGAAACCTGCGGGGGGGAATAAAAATTCCAATTGGTGGCGTTTATCAATGCAAGGGCTATTTTTCTTTCATTTTCTTTTATCGGTAAAGATGTTATGAACCCTTCCGCAGAATCTTCCCAGGCAGCATGTTCGGGAATATACCGGTAAATAATATCATTTAAGTTGGCGCTATCTTTTTTTAAATCTGCATAAAGGGCATATATTATTTGTTTCTCTTTTCTTTTTTCAATCTTATGCTCCAATTGCAGTTCAGCAAGAAACCCGCAGAATACGGCAAGGAATAACATAAAAAATTCCCAGAGATAATGGGTCCATTTTTTCCGGGCGGTATGGGTGTGTGCATGTACTTCCATGGTTTGGTTTTAATAGTTATTTCTTTATAAGCTTAAAATTTATACATGATACAGGCCTCATGTATAAACTGTATATATGACAAAATTCCCGGGTATAATGCCTCCGCCTGCCCGCCAGATGCAGGGGGGCGGTATGAATGTGTGCATGTACATGCTAACCCCAATTACTATTTTATAAATCCGGGGCCAAACAATGCTTGTCCGGCCCTTACACCCAAATGTTTTTCATTGTCCACGGTCAGCACTCCATTTACAATTACATAATGAAAACCTTTGGAATAAGCATGCGGCTTCTCAAACGTAGAAACGTCTTTCACTTCTTTTTCATCAAAGATGACGATGTCGGCAGCATAGCCTTCTCTTAATAAGCCACGGTCTTTCAATTGAAATTTTTGTGCAGGTAAAGATGTCATTCTGCGGATAGCTTCTTCCAGGGAAAGTACTTTATCTTCCCGTACATATTTTGCCAATACCCTTGCATTAGTACCATATCCTCTTGGATGTGGCATACCTGCATTCAACACTCTTATACTGGCATCACTGGCAAACATATTAAACGGGTATTGCATAATGCGTTTTACATCATCTTCACTCATGCCATGAAATACTGCACTGGCACCTCCGTTCATCATAATATCAATTACAGTTACCGCCTCTTCTTTTGCTTTATGCTTTCTGCCCTTCATCAGGTTTATTTGCTCAATACTTTTTCCGTTATAAGATGTATCGGGAGAATAATTGGCAACAACTGCGTAGCCAAAATGTTTCAGCTTTCTTTTTTTCAATCTTGCCAGCATGGAACTGATGACATATTTTCTCAGATCAGGCCGTTGCAATCTTGCTTTGATAGAATCCTGACCATCCGCCAGTATTTCATCCGGTATTAAGGTACTAATAGAAGTGCTGCTGGCTGTATAAGGATATTGGTCAATCGTAACTTCTATTCCTTCCCGTCTTGCTGCTTCTATCATCGGTACTGTTTCTTTGCTTCGTCCCCAGTTGTGTTGTCCGCTTAATTTAAAATGCGAAATCTCTACCGGAATTTTTGCCTCTCTTCCAATAGTTAAGGCTTCTTCAATAGCTTGTGTTACACTATCGCCTTCGTCCCGCATGTGGCTTGCATACACACCATTGTACTTTGCAGCAATTTTCGCCAACTCAACTATCTCCGGCGTTTTAGTGTAAGTACCGGGTATATAAATTAGCCCGGTTGATAAACCAACAGCTCCGTCTTTCATTGCTTTATCAACAATGTTTTCCATTTGTTTCATTTCATCAGCCGTTGCATCCCGGTTAGCACGGCCCATTACTGCTTTACGAATATCATTGTGACCAACTAATGTAGCTATGTTGATAGATAGTTTTAATGAATCAACCCAACGTAGATATTTTCCAATATCAATATTGGAGGAGCCACAGTTGCCGGTAATACAGGTAGTAACTCCATCCAGTATAAAACTGGTAGCATTGGGGTCTTTGGTTTCATCATCTTCCAGGTGTGTATGCACATCAATAAAACCCGGAGCAATGATTAACCCTTTAGCATCAATATTTTTCCTGGCAGACAAGTTTACTTCACGGCCAATTTTAATAATCTTTCCGTCTTTGATTGCCAGATTTCCATAATACCAGTTGTTACCGGTCCCATCAATTATTTTTCCATTGGCGATCAGGATATCACAATCCTGGCTTTGAACCGGAGCTGCTATTGAAAAGAGGAGAAAAATAAGTATCCATTTCATCGCATCAAGATACACAAATGCGTTGGAAGAATTTTGTTAATCAACAGCGTATTTTTCAGACGGGAGAAAAATTATCAAGATTATAAAGAGGCCATCGCTTTGCTTTTTTCTTCTGCCATCGCTTTACCTTTTAATGATAAATTTTTGTTAGGCATCATTTGTAAGGAAAGGTTGAATTGCTCCAATGCTTCATTTGGCCGGTTGTTTTCCAGCAACCACTCACCGTACATTTCAAAAGAGGGCTTTACTATAGCCGGCGGCCCATAGGAATGTCCGATAACAGTTTGCAGTTTTGTTGCCTGCTTCAGAAAATTTTCAGCAGCAGCGTCTTTTTTCATCCAGGCCTGCATGGCTTTTAATTGCAGCTCCATTACTTCAGTTTCCTGAAGGTCTGTTTTTGTAGGTAAAGCCCTGTTGATGTTTCCGCAAACCTTTAAACCATTGCCAACCATCTTTTCCCCCTCAATCAACCGCTCTGCCGATAATTTTAGCAGGATGTCATGCAATTCGTCTGCGTTTTTTTTATAATAAGCATTCATACCTTTTACAAAATAGTTCCGGCTACGGGTTGTTATGTTCAGGTCATTCTGCTGAACAGAAATGTTAACTATGTCATTACTATAGTCATTGGTTTCTGCCAGATAAGTTGTTTTCAAAAAAATGAGATGACCTCTTGCCCTGGGGCTTGGGAGTGCTGT
Organism: Chitinophagaceae bacterium; assembly: GCA_031374245.1. Classification (GTDB taxonomy): domain Bacteria; phylum Bacteroidota; class Bacteroidia; order Chitinophagales; family Chitinophagaceae; genus JJ008. The sequence goes on from JANMFO010000424.1 coordinate 16,427, forward strand.
GCAAAATTGTTGCATACTATCCAGCATGCTTCGGGCTTTTTCTTTGTTGCCCTTTTGGAGGTAGCCATATTGCAGCCAATGGTAAGAATGATAACCCAGCGCATCATTACCTAAACTTTTTCTTTCTTTTCTTTTTTGTTCTGCTGCCCATGAAACCTCGTTACTGCTTATTACTTTATCCCAAAGACCCAATGCCAGGTACGTGTGAGTTGGCATATGCAGTGCATGGCCGGCATCTTTTGCAATTATTGCATATTTGTCTGCTGTAGCAAGAGCTTTTGCTGCATTGTCAGGGTTATCATAAGCATGTATAAGGTAATGAAGTGCCCCCGGGTGACTGGGATTTCTTTCCATTACTTTAAAGGCAATTGCTGCTGCTTCTTCTAATACATTTTTTTGAAGACCTGTTGTTCCCCAGCCATTCAACGACAGGCTATAAAAGGAGGCTACTTCATCATTAACGGGGTATTTTTTATATAAGGTTGCCATATAAGCAGCATAGCTGCTATCCCGTTCTGCTTTGTTTCCCTTTCCATATAAAATATTAATGCCGCCGATAAAATCTTTTTCCAATGCTGTTTTTGCTTTCGCAATTCTTTCTTCTGGGGTTGATGCCAGTTGAAGTAAAATCTCATTCCCTTTTTTGTAATCCTGCTCCTGCCATAAAGGATGGTTATAAGTCATGGCTTCTCCCCAATAGGCCATAACAAAATCGGGGTCAATTTTTTGTACCTGCAGAAACTCTTCCGCTGCATCCACGTATTCAAAACTATGCAACAACAATAATCCTTTTTTAAAAGATGGCTGTGCATCGGCTTTACCAGTTGGGGAAAAACTGATTTCACCCAGATGGTCGGGAGATTTACTGCTTCTTGTTTTACATCCCTTAAAAAGCAATATTATACAGATGCTGCATGCTATTATTCTGAAAGTTGACATAAACAATGATTTAGTGTAATTTAAAACTATTTCAGGTAGTCGTTATTTTTCGCATCGGTTACCATTTTTATAGGTAGTACTCCGCCACAACCATTCCACCGGGCCATAATTAAAATACTTTAACCAGGTGGTACTCAGGCTTTAATCGCTGAAGTAATGTAAAAATTTTATGGATATTAATCTTTCGGAACAGGTGGCGGACCATCCGGCAACATAGCTTTCCAAACTTCTTTTCCTTTTCTTTTCAAAAACTCTTCTTTAATATCCTGCCGCAGTTTTTCGTTTTCAAAAAGATCAACCATTGTTGTTCCTAATACTTTGGACGCAAATAACATTCCTTTGTGTCCGATGCTTATGCCGCCGCAAGCCACCACTACCCATGAGTGCCAGGGAGCTTCATAAGGAGCGGTGGCAGCTAATAAAGTAATTTCCGGAACGATATAACTAACATCACCCACATCAGTAGAGCCGCCTGTGGGATCTTGCTTTGTTGTTTCCAACGGTTTAATAGATCCGCTGATACCTTTCATCTCCAGGCCATATTCTTTCATAATCTTATCAGCAAAACTTAGTTCATCTTTAGTGTAAGTAACAGGACCCACTAAATTCATATTGGCTTGTAAAGTTTTTGCCCCTGTTTCATTTATAAGAATTTCGTATAAGCCACTTTGTAATTTTATTTCATATTCAACACCCGCCATCAGTGCCGCACCTTTAGCAATATCTTTCATTCGTTCACTAACTTCAGCCACACCACTTCTTTTTGAATCTCTTATCCATAACCACACACTTGCTTCTGATGGTATTACATTGGGTACATTTCCGGCTTTTGTATATACATAGTGCATCCGTACACTTGGTTTTACATGCTCCCGCATAAAATTGATACCAGTTGTAAATAATTCTGCTGCATCCAATGCGCTGCGGCCATTCCATGGATCTGCGGCAGCATGTGCACTCTTACCTTTAAAAGAAATACTATAGTCGGTTACGGCTTGTGAACTTTGCATATTGGCTTTGTTTTCATAATCCGGGTGCCAATCGAGGCATACATCAAGATCATCAAACAAACCAGCTTTAGCCATCCATACTTTACCGGCTAAATCTTCTTCAGCCGGAGTCCCATAAAAACGAATGGTGCCTTTTAATTTTCCGGCAGCTATTAATTCTTTAATTGATAAAGCGGCTCCCAAACTTCCGGCACCAAACATATTATGACCGCAACCATGCCCCGGCGCATCTTTTTTTAATGCTTCTTTTATTGGTTGTGCTTTTTGTGAAAGCCCGGGTAGTGCATCAAACTCACCTAACACTCCGATTATCGGCTTTCCACTTCCAAATTCAGCAATAAAAGCTGTTGGAATTGCTGCTACTCCTCTTGTTACTCTAAAGCCCTGTGCTTCGGCATAATCTGCCAATATTTTTGCAGATTGCGTTTCACGCATGGCAATTTCAGCAAAGCCCCAAACCTGGTCACTGAGTTTAATTAATTCCTGCTGGTGTTTTTCAACAGAAGACAGAACTGAAGATTTGTTTTTTGAAATCTCCTGTGCATTAACAAACGAACAAATAAGTAGTAAGGGAATAAAATATTTTCTCATTTGTGTATTTTATAAAAGGAAGTTACAGCTTTTTGCTGCTGGTATGCAGGTTAATCGGAAATAAAATATGTACCGAATTCTACTCACCGGGATGATAGCTTCTTTCGACATGCTTCAACACATCTTCTTTGTAAAACAGTACATCTTTAAATTTTCCTTTGGTGTACATTTCTAACTGGTCGGTAAAATGTGTGGAAGAAGGATTGCCACTATTACCACCAGCCAGTAATGATTTTGCTTTAATTTTTTTACCAAATTCCACAGCACAAATAAAACTGTTACCATGATAGCCGTATCTTTTATTAGTACCGGTATAGGTACGGCTATTGTAGGAAGGCAATTGGCCCCAGGAAGCTGACGCAAAGCCAACGGGAAAACTGGTTTCATTATCCTGATATTTTTGGTTAATGTCGTTTGATATGCGTTGGTAACGATTTATGTCGCCCCAGGGTATTTGCCATGTACCAAACTTGGTTTTCAATTCTTTTATTACAGCAAGTAACGGGGGAAGCAATTCGTTTTTGGTAGCCGTAACAGCAAACTTCTTTACCAGGGTTACCTGGTCATCCCATCCTTCATCAATATATATTCTCCGTATAGATGCGGTAAGTTTCTCTGCCCATTCAATAGCCAGGGTTGTTGCTACAGAATTTTCCGATGCATTATAATCCCATTTTTTTAATGTTTGAATTGGTTCTGCTAATTGTGCATACAGAGAATCTGTCGGCAAAACATTTTTTTCAAACGAACTCACCAATGCAGGAATCAAAATTTCCATTGCGGATAATTTCCTGTCATACCCGGCAGCAATTGTTTTATCAATAGTAAACTTATTTTCATTGCTTAGCACCCTTGCTGCATTAACACCACGAAAGTTTTCTCCATCAGGTGCCATATAAGCCGGATAATTTTCTTTTTTAGGACTGCTGCTTCCGGAAACAGTGAAAGCAGTGGAGTTGCAATTTTGTATCCATCCGGTAGCCGGATTATATACATGCACTATTTCATCCAATGTGTGCAATCCTTTCCATTCGGTGGCAGCAGTAGTACCATCTACAGGATTGCTCCAATTTATTTTTTTATCTCTTCTTGGTACATAATCTCCATGCCAGTAAGCAATATTTCCTTTGTTATCTGCAAACACTGTATTGTTAGAGGTGTTGGCATACATTGCCATATTCTTTTTATAATCTTCCAGCCCTTTTGCTTTGGTCCGTTGAAAACTCTGTATCAAACTTTTTAAAGAACGGTTATACCCTCGTACACTTATCCATTGCCCGTTGCGATTGGCCATGATGGGGCCATGATGGGTGTAATATGTGGTAATTACTTTTGTTTTTATTTCATCATCTTTTTTATACCGGAGAGTAATTAGCTTTTGTGTTACCGGCTTTAGTTTTTTTTCATATTCATAAAAAATCCCATTATCCTTTTTCACAATTTTTTCTTTGTACATATCGGCTACATCCACATTGCTGCTGGTATGCATCCAGCCGCAGTGCTCATTAAAACCCTGGTAAACGAATAGCTGTCCCCAGGTAACAGCACCATACACATTCAATCCTTCTTCACTTACTACCTGCACTTCGGGACGGAAATAAAAAGTAACATGCGGATTGATATATAAAATAGCATTGCCCGATTCTGTTTTGGAGGGAGCAATGGCAAAGCCATTGGAACCGATATTTTGCTCTTCAAAAATATCTTTTGTTTTAGCGACGGTTGGTGCAGCCGCACCGAGGTAAAAGCTTTTTACATCATCTTCTGTTACATCACCAGTGCTGATGGCGCCAATGCTTCCATCTGTCCATAACAATTGATACCAGGGTTTGAAACGGTTGAGTAACGCCGGTTTTACTTCAGGATGTTTATACAGGTAATAGTTAATACCATCTGCATAAGCATTCAATAGCTTTTGTAACCATACCGGACTTTTTTTATAATCAGCCACGGCTTCAGCAGAATCAATAATGAGTTTGATATATAAATCATCCTGCAATGAACTTTCACCTTTTACTTCACTCATTCGCCCAAGCTTTTCAATGTAGTTCATCTCCACCCTTTTAAAATCATCTTCGCATTGAGCATATAATAAACCAAACACGGCATCAGCATCAATTTTACCATAAATATGCGGTATACCCCAATTGTCACGGATGATAGTGATATTCTTTGCTTGTTGCTGCCATTTTGTAATTTCTGTTTTGGAAAATGGCTGCGCAATAAGTTGAAGGGGCAGTAAGAAAAGGAGAAAATAAGTTTGTTTCATTTGAAAAATTATGCTGATTAATAAAAATTAAAGCTAAGTTTTCAAATCCAACATGACAAAAGTTGAATTACAGCTCATCGGGAAGATGAAATGCAGTGCCCGGCGGTTTGTTTTTCTTCCGCCAGTCAGGTTGCCAGTAAAAGAACCAGCGGATAGTGTGGTTGCGGCTGTACTGATACCCACTCAATTTTTGCTGCCACACATGCATATAGCCCATATCAAAAGAAAGGCTTTTAGTAAGCTGCTGTTTTAAGCCTGCAAAAAAACGGTTCTGATCAAAATTGTTATAAACAATGTCTTTTCCCGTTTGCAGCATCAGTTCATTGGCCAGCACCAGTGAGGGGATTTTTCTATTGTTACTGATGGGTAGATTGAGTGATAAGAGGTACCGGAATCGGTTAACATAACGGTTTTCATCAACGGGTTGAAAGTTGACAACTTTCTGAATCCATCTTTGTTCAATCCTCAGCCTTTGAGTAAGGTTGATTTTTCCAATTTTATTGTTGAGCTGTACTTGTTCGACCAGGCGATTTTCATTGGAAAACAATTCAGTTGCTCCATTTTTGTTGGCAAGCCACATGTGTCCACCTCCGGCTGATACCGTTAGCTGTTCGTTGAAAGAATAACCTATCCCCAACCGGGTATAAAAGAAGTTGTTATTCTTCAAAAAGTTTGTTCGGCGTATATGCAGGTCGGCTTCGAGACTCCAGCGTCCTGCAATTTTTGCTTTGGTATTAATGCTCCACCAAAAATGATTTTGATCCTGTACTTCACGGGGTCGCTGTGAAAAGGAGCAAAGCGATAAAAAGGCTGAAGTAAAAATAAGTAGGGTCGATTTCAATATTGCTGCGTTATGGTACAGAGGCGAAAGTAGTCAATCTGCTTTTTTTGAGTGTGAGTTTAATCACAGTGGCATCTGAATGGTATTATAACAACCGGTTAATGGTAAATATGAATTTATACTTTCTTTTCCAATTATTCAATCGTTTTTTAGCACTGGCCAGCCGATCTGGTTATTCTTCTCCACTAATTTATGTTAGTCCATTTTAAAACACATGATCCAATGGCACCAGCAATGTGGTAATAAAAGCCAGATTCAAAAACATTAACACTGGTGAGTGAGGTGTTTTCTGTAAATCGATCAAGACACATTCTTCAACGACTTCATATTTTGAAGCTGGTTGCAAAAACATAAAAAACTACCAGAAATAAGGATTCTTTAATATACAGGATGATTGTGTATTTCCATAGTTAAAAAACTATCATACAGGGTTGAAAAGACATCAAGAAAACCAGATTGTGTTACTTTCGTACATCAACTGGTGTTTATGAAGCAATGGCTTATAATTATATTTATTTTTATTCCCCTTGCAACCTATGCACAGAGTAAAAGTACACCAGGTAAAATTGCAAACAAACCTGAACAGATAAAAGCCCTGGCCCTGCTAGCCGGCGTTGATACAATGCGGCAAAGTATACACTGGCCCAATATCACTCCCAAAGGATTTTTAGATAACCTGAAAATGAATATAGAATATCCCCTGAAAATGAGTACGGGAAGCAGTACAAATTTTTGTGCCTTTGGGGCTGTTACCTATACCTGTTTAAAGAATGAACCGTTACGCTATGCGGTGTGTATGCTGAATTTGTACCAATACGGAGAAGCTCTTTACAGAAACATAAAACTGGCCCCCTCAGAAACTATAAAAAAAGAAGCCGGGCTTATGATATATCAGGGCGACCTGGATATTCACCCCGCAGACCAGGTTTGGTTTTTAAGTTTAGCACACCGCTTTAAAGGCTATCTTAATTTTTTAAACCGGCGTTACAGTAAGGGTGATGAAAATACGTTTTGGGCAGCTACTAATCTTGCCAAGTTTAACCGGATGCTTCGCAAACTATGTAAGTATAAAGTCAGTTCAAAGGGTTCCGATCTTTTTCGGCCACACAGTAAAGACCTGGCTGGTTTTCTAAAAGAAAAATTATCGGAAGGTGAAGTATACATGTATCTTAATAATGCGTTGCTACGAAAGAAAAATCATAACCGGATACAGAAAAGAATACCCACCCATTATGTAGTGCTTACTGAAATAAATTTTGAGAACAGTCAAATTGTTCTTAAATACTGGGACGGCAGTTATAAAACATTAAAAGAAATTTCGTTGAGTGCTTTAAAACAAATCGTCTATGGCATTTCATGGATTAAGTATAAAGAGAATAGTGATGAATAAGCAAATTTTTATTTTTCTTATCGCTTCGTTGAGTTTTGTTTCCTGTACGGTTTCGAAAACTTATCCGAAGGAGTACTATGTACAACACCGGGCAACCCTGCATGAAATGGAAACGCAATACGAAAAGATAACACAGCAAAAACTGATTGCTGTTGCTTTTTATGATTTGGATTATAATGATCTGTCAATAGAAATGAAAACGGATACCGTCCGTTATATTTATGATTTTAAATATGGCGAAAAGAGGATCAGCGACTCGCTATTAAAATTCGGGTATGATACAACGCTTACCCTGCAACTGATAAAGAATATGCGGGCCATTGGTTGTTCATGGATCAATACACTGGACTACTTTACTGATGGGAATAAAAAATTACTGCTGTTTATGTCTGCCCCGGTTAAACAGTTCAGCCTTATTCCTGTTTTGCAAAAAAGAAAATACTACCTGTTTCATTTTTATGAACAACCACAATATTATGATGAGGAGGGAAGGCTACTGGAAAAAAGAAAACTCCGACAGTTAAGAAAGATAAACAGTGAAGTCTTCTGGCGGATATCGGATAAGGTATGCTATACTATTTCGGGAAAATTTAGATAGTTGTATTTTCTATTCAATCGGAGACAGGGCAGGCAAAACTCCGTGAATGGCTAACAACCCTGTTGCAGAAAAACTTGTTTTTATTCATCTTTTTTTTCGAGTTCTTCAATCGTTTTCTTAGCACTGGTCAATCGTATCTGCTTATTCTTCTCGACTAATTTATGCGTAGCCCATTTTTCTAATTTGTGATGCAATGGTACAAGTAAAGCAGCAATGCCAACCAATGCAAGCAACATCAGCACCGGTGAATGAATTTTTGCTCTATTTTTTTATCGCTACCACCAATATTATTTTACAGCACCCATTTGCCGCAAAATTTTCTGATGCCCCTCGCTTTTATAAAAATCTTCAAAACCCATATATTGAAAGGGTAGAGCTAAAATGTAAGCTGATGGTGAACGCTGCTGTACTGTTTTTTCTTCCCACTCCAGCGCCTTCGGATAGTCCTTTTTCAGTCTGTAAACACAGGATAGTGCATAAGGGTCTTTCACCGTATTTTTAGATGCATAATCGAGGAAACGGTTGATGAGGCTATCCGATTTTACTTTGTTTCCGGCATGAGAATAATTATAAATAAGGCTTGCCTGGATTAATTCAGACCCCCAGCCATCTTTCAATAACGCTTCGGCTTTATTGGTTTCTTGTAATGCCTTGTCATATTTTTTCAGGGCAATGTATCCGTATGCCTGCTTTATATGCCCCCACACAAAACTGGGATGTAATTCTACTGACTTAGTAAATGCGTCAATACCTTTTTGATAATTGCCTGCCAATAAATTTACCCAACCAAGATTATGCAGGCTGGAAATAGAAATGGGGTCAAGTTCTACTGCTTTATCTGCCAGTGGCAACGCTTCTTTGGTTTGTCCTACGTCTGCCAGTGTAGCTGAGTAGCGGATATAAATGATGGCATTATTCGGGTCAAGGTCCAATGCTTTTTTGTAAGAGTTTACGGCACCCTTCCAATCATGTTCATAATAAAATTTCAATGCACCCTCCGTGGTATAAATTTCCGGAAGGGTTGGGTCTAATGCTTTTGCTGCTTCCAACGATGTTCTTCCTTCATTCATTATTTCCTGGTTGCCGGCATTGGAGAAGATAGATTGTGTAATTTTTTCATTAGCTATGGCTGCATAAGCCAATGCATATTTTGGGTCAATGCTGATAGCCTGGCGAAAATGTGAAATGGCTTGTTCTGTTTCTGCAGGTGTAGAACCATAACTGAGGTAACGTCCTTTTAAGTATTCGGAATAAGCAGCAGGATTTACTTTTTTCTTATCCTGGTTGATTGTTTTACCATCGGCGGAGCTTATCTCTAGCGGATTCAAAAGAGCAGCAACGATTGCGTCTTCTACACTTGCAATATCATCAACAGTTAGTTCAAAGCTATTTCCCCATATTTGGTTTTTGTTAGCAGCATCTACTAACTCACAATTCAACAGATAACCGGTTGGTGATTTAGAAAGTCTTCCGGTCAGCACTACATCTGCATTCAATACCCTGCGCAGGCTTTCAATTTTTTTATTAGAATCTGGTAACTCAAATGTAGCGGAACGGGCAAACACTTTTACTCCGGCTATTTTCGAAAAACGGTTGATAAGGTTTTCCGGAATACCATCTGATAAGTATGAAGTAGCAGAGTCTTTCAATGTATTAACAAAGGGGAGAATGGCCAGTGATTTTATAGCTGCATTCTTTGTTGGGAAAATTGATTTTCTGAAAATAAATACAGCTGCCAGTAGCAGTAAGGCAACTGATGCAATAATATAAATTGGTTTTTTATTTTTTGCAACTGTTGTTTTTAATTTTCCTTTCATCTCTTCCTTTCGGGGAACGACAAAGCCGGGATTGGATAAGGCAAATACTTCCAGTGGTTCTTCTACATTTTTAAATTCAAAATTGCCAAGGGAAACTGTTTGAAATTCTGTTTTATTATGAATCTCATCTTTTACTTTTTTTGAAAAGAGCACAGAGCCGGGAACACCGAGTGATTGTATGCGGGAAGCTACATTCACTGCATCACCAAAAATATCTCCATCTTCTAAAATAATTTCTCCCTGGTGAATACCGATGCCTAACTGAAAATCTTTTGCGGCATTACATTCCTGCTGAATTTTAAACGCAGCATTCATCGCATCTGAAACTGTATTAAAGCTGGCCAATACACCATCGCCCAGTTCTTTAATCCACCGGCCATTAAATTCTTCAATGATAGGTTTTTGCAAAGCCCTGTTTTTTTGTAGAATATTGTAGGCTTTTTGTTCATCATTTCCCATTAAAGCGGTGTAGCCCGAAATATCGGTAAACATGATAGCGGCTAACTGTCGGGTTTGAGGCATGAGGCGTTGTAGTGGTTAATGGAAATTTACGAAAAACTAAATTAGTCTTTTTATCGGTTTAGTTCTTTTCCAACTCCTCAATCGTTTTCTTAGCACTGGCCAGCCGTATGGCTTTATTCTTCTCCACCAATTTATGCGTAGCCCATTTTTCTAATTTATGATGTAGCGGAACAAGTAATGCTGCGATACACACCAGTGCCAGTAACATCAATACCGGAGAATGATGGGTGATACGTTCTAAAAAAGGATGGAGTAATAAATTTAAAAATTCAAATACAATCAGTAAGGCAATAACGCCAAAGAATTCTATGATTTTAGCATTTGCAATAAAACTGTGGCTGAGCAACAAAAAGAAAAGAATGAATGTAATAATACCAAGAACAATTAAAGCATATTGAATATTCTGTTTACGTTGTTCTTCTGATTTTATTTTTTCTGCTGCTAACTCCTGCTGCCGAATCTCTTCTTCAAAAGTGAGTAATTGTGTTTGCTGGATTATTTTGGCACTGTACAAACTATCATTTGCCAGCCGGTACATCTCCGAATATTTTAATGCACTATCACTGTTGCTATTTTTATAAATATCCAAAAGCAATTTTGCAGGCCTTATACTCCAATTGGTAAAAGCTGTATTTTGTACAGTAGCAATAGCATTCTTTGCATAAAAAATACTGGAGTCAATTTGATTGTTTTCATAGTAATACCGGGACAGGGCTTCGCATGCTACATTGATAAACCTCGGAGATTTTATTTTGGACGCCTCTTTAATAGCCAAATCATAGTAACTGACAGCAAGAGAACGATTGCCCATTTTTACCTGTATGCTACCTAATTGTGTAAGTATATAGCCCAAATAATCTTCGTACCCAATCCGTATACAAAGTTCATAAGCCTTTTGTGAATAGATGAGAGAAGAATCTATTTTATTGATTGAATAATATAACACACCTAAATTCATCAAGGCCCAACTTTGTATTTTATAACTTTTTGCTTTAGCAGCATTTTCCTCTGCAGATGAATAGAGTTGTAAGGCTTTAGGATAATCTGGCTGCGGGCTGTAATTGTAATAATGGCCAATATTATTTTTTACAGAAGCAATCAATGCACTGTTCCCGGTTTCCTCTGCAATTGCTAAGGCTTTAAGTGTATGTTCTAAATGTTTAATGGTATTTCCGAATGACCAATAATCGTAGCCCATTAAGGAGAATGCCATGGCTTCACCAACCCGGTCTTTGTTTTTTTGTGATTGCTGTAAAAGTTTTTGGGCATTTTGCATATCTAATGCAGGATTTGTTTCCTGAGTAGATGAAAAAATTTGTAAGATTAATTCAACACGGCTGGTTTCATCTTTTTCGGCGGCAATTTCTCTTAATAATCCATCTATATCACCAGCCTGGCAAAAGGCAGTTTGCATGTTTATAAAAAGACTAAAGAAAACGATTATTTTTTTCATTGTATCAGTTAATTAGTTTGACTATTCTCCAACTCCTCAATTGTTTTCTTCGCACTGGCCAGCCGTATCGCTTTATTCTTCTCCACCAACTTATGCGTAGCCCATTTTTCTAATTTATGATGCAGCGGCACTAATAATGCGGCAATACAAACCAATGCCAGCAACATCAGCACCGGTGAATGATGGGTGATGCGTTCTAAAAAAGGATGTAGTAATAGGTTTAAAAATTCAAATACCAATAACAAAGCCACTACACCAAGAAACTGAATCAATTTTGTGTTGGTGATGTGTCGGCGGCTTAACATTAAAAAGAGAATGATGAAGGTGATAATACCTAAAGCAAGTAAAGCGTATTGGATATTTTGCTTACGTTGTTCCTCTGCTTGTAATTTTTCGGCGGCTATTTCCTGTTGCTTTATTTCATTTTCAAATGTCATTAACTGTGTTTGCTGAATGGTTTTTGTGCTGAATAAACTGTCATTTGCAGCCTTGTATAGTTTAAAATATTTTATAGCACTATCACTGTTGCTGTTCTCATATATATCCAGCAATATTTTTGCTGGTTTTATACTATAGTTCGAGAAAGCTGTGTTATTAACAGTAGCAATTGCTTTTTTTGCATACAGGAGACTAGAATCAATTTGTTTTGCATTATAAAAATATTGAGCCTTGGCCGTGTATGCCCAACTCAATTGCTTTGACGATTTGGTTTTAATTCCTTCTTGTATGGCCATATCAAAATAGCCAATAGCGAGGGCGGGGTTTCCAAGTTTGCCGTGAATAGCACCCAATGTTAAAAGTGTATAACCGAAATAATTAAAAAACCCAATCCGCATGCAAAGCTCATAATCCTTTTGTTCATACATTAATGCAGAATCAATTCTGCCCATTGCTAGGTACACTTCTCCAAGGTTTTGAAAACCCATTGACTGTGCGATATCGTATTTTAGCCTGGCTCCAATTTCCACTTCTGCATGAAAGTGATTTAATGCTTTGGGATAATTTCCTAAATCTTTATTAATGTTTCCAAGAATATTATTAGTAAGTGCCCGTAATATTTCATTTCCAGTTTCACGGGCTATTGCATCGGCTTTTAGGGCATATTCTAAACTCTTTTCTGTATTGCCCAGTCCTCTGTAATTGTAACCTATTGCCGCTATTGCGTACGCCTCACTTAACTTGTCTTTTTTTTCTAGTGAATAAGCCAAAAGTTTTTGAACATTTTTTAAAGACAATGCGGCGTCAGTTTCTGCAGTCTTTGAAAAGAAATTGAATAGCATTTTAACCCGAAGATTATCATCTTTTTCCGCTGCAATTTTTGAAAACAAAGAATCGATACTCTGCGTAAAAGCAGTTTGTACGCTTACAATAAAACAAAAGAGGGTTATTATTTTTTTCATTATAACAATTTATTTTACCCGGTTATATTTTTTCAACACATCCATCACCAATTTATGCGGAAGTGCATAAGCTTTGTTTCCATTAATCCCTTCCATCGTTTCGGCCGCTACCATTGCATTGATGATCGCTTCTTCTGTTGCCTGTATCGTTGCTTCAAATAATGGATTGATCTCGTCATTGGGTAATGTTTCCACTTTCGTAAAATTGGCCCGTTGAAAAGCGTTTGGATTAGCAGTGGAGAAAGCAATAAAAATATCTCCGGAGCCATTGGTGCCCTGCCCGCCTACTTGTCCGATACCCAACGAAACCCGTTGAACAATTCTTTTTAACTGGTGCGGTAAAACCGGGGCATCAGTGGCAACAACTACTATAATTGAACCATCACCCGGTTGATAAGAAGGCGGAGCTTTGAATTCATTATTTAATGTATCAATTAATTCTTTGCCAACCGGTACACCGGCAATGGTGAGATTTCTTTTTCTACCGAAGTTTGATTGTACAAATACACCCAAAGTATAAGTGGAGTCTTTTATTTTTACAACTCTTGATGAAGTGCCTGACCCACCTTTAAACCCCAAACACATCATACCCGTGCCGCCGCCTATATTACCTTCTTTTATCAATCCACTCTTTGCACTGTCCAATGCTTCATACGCATTGCTTTCTTTTACATGAAAACCATAGATGTCATTTAAAAAGCCATCATAGGTTTCTGCCACTACGGGATAGGTGTACCAAAAATCTTCTTTGTACCAACCTGTCTTTACAAACCATTTCAGCACGGCATCTCTTACTACACCCACACTGTTGGTATTGGTTATCATAATCGGGCCTTCCAGAAAACCTGACTCCGTTAGCCAGGTGGTGCCGGTCATTTCTCCATTGCCATTTAATGTGTACCAGTTGGCATAAACAGGATTGTTTGATCTTCCTCTGGGTAAAATGGCCGTAACACCTGTCCGCACCGGGCCCTTGCCTCTTATATTTTTTCCCATGCCAGAAATGATGGTACTGAAACCTACTTCTACACCTTTTACATCAGTTATAGCATTGAATTTTCCCGGTGTACCGTCAAACGGAATTCCAATGTCTCTTGCACGGGGTTTTTGGGCATGGATGTATAAGTTCCCCAATACGAATACAGTAAATACAAAAATATTTTTCATAGTAAGTAGTATTTTCATTTTAATTAAAGCCAACTTTCCCCTTTACTGATTCAAATAATTTCTTTGAATTATAACCAACACCGTTTTTAAAAACAAACTGCACTTTACGGATATCATAAATGTTCTTTGAAGGATCGCCATCTATAATTAATAAGTCTGCAGCTTTTCCGGTTTCAATTGTTCCAATGGTTTTATCAAACCCTAAGACAATACTGCCATTCAATGTTGCAATTTTTATAGCTTCCAAAGGTGTAAAGCCATCTGCTTCTACCAATAATTCTATTGCCCGCCAATTGCCATAGCCAGCTAATGTACCCCCATTACCGGTAGGGTCGGTGCCAACTGAAAGTAAGCCACCCATATCGTAAAATATTTTTTCCATTTTAGTAGCGTTGGAGTATGCTTTATCATACACTGTTGGACCTTTGGCTGATTTGGTAGTGGCAAGTCTTTGTAAATAAAAATCCCTTGTATCTGGCGACATCGCATTGAGTGCTTCCTGATTGGGTTGCGGTTGAGTGGTAGTGGCTCCTTCAAACACGGCTAATGATGAAGTGATACTCACTTTTTTATCAATTAAGAATTGAATGAATTGTTTTACACTGTCACTTTGAATATCTAGGTCGCTCAATGCTTTATATGAACTACCGGCAGCAGGCGGTTGATTTTCTTTTTTGCCAGCCGCAAAATCTGTACTGGCCATAAATCCATGTTCTAAATTATCCATACCTAATGAAGCAGCTTCTTTGTAAGTAACAATATCCAGATGCCCGGTAATTTTCAACTGTCTTTTATGTGCTGCATCAATGGCTGCTTTCAATGTAGGTTGGTCTACACCCATGTATGCTTTAAAAGAAGTAAAGCCCTGGTCGGCCCAATAGTTTACAAAGGCCGCTGCATCGGCTGGTGTTTTATTTTCTTTCATTTGCGGAAACCGGGTTGACTTTCCTTCAATGTACGGAGCAGTTAATTCCATGTTGGGGCCTGGCAATAAACCCAGGTCAATATCTTTTTTTATCCGGATATCTGAGTAAGGCTCAATGCTGCCGCAGGTTCTGATAGTGGTAGCACCAGCAGCGAGGTAAAGCCGGGGAAAAGTAAATGGAACTTGTCTTAAATTAACATAACGGGGTTCTATGGAATGTGCCGATATGTACATGTGCTCATGCATCATCACTAAGCCCGGCATAATGGTTTTGCCATTCAAATCAATAGTGATAGCTCCTTTAGGAATGTTTGCTTTTGCATCATCACCCACCCAATTAACTTTACCATTGCTGATGATAACTGTTTGATGAGGTTTAGCAGCATTGCCCTTACCATCAATCAACAAACCATTTTTAAAAACAGTAATAGAGTCGTTGTACTCAATATATTTTTTTGTTTCATCGCTTAATTTTATTTGCGAAAAAACAGGAGCTGCTAAAAGACAAACAGTAAGAAGAGAGAGCAGTATTTTTTTCATAACCTTTATGTTGATTTTTAACTTCTTTTGATAAGTGTTGAATGAAGGTGTTTTACCTTCCACTGTTTTCTTTCTCTAATTAAAACTACTGTTTCCAGCCATAGTACCGTTGTCTGCTTGCCATCTTTTAGTATAACTGACTGAAGACGATAAGTAACCCATGCCGTATTCTTATCTACTGTGGTATTGATAAGCTCAAAACTATTGGTACGCTTAAAATTGACTGACTGATTCAAAGTAATGGCTTTTAGAATAAGTGTATCTATATTCCATACCTGGCCATATTCATATAAGGTAATATCTGCTGTGCTATAAGTTTTCAGGCTGACAGAATCACGGTTTGATAAAGCGTCAAACATTTTAATAACTGTTTGTTGTACTACCTGCTGGCTTTTTGATAGTTTTTCCTGCGCCATCATTATATCCGAAATTGAAAAGACAATAAGCAGTAGTGATATTTTTTTTATCATTTTATTCTTTATCTAATTTTAAAATAGTTTGCAATAACACATTCGCTCCATTCGCCATATCCACCGCAGTTGAAAATTCTTTGGGAGAATGACTGATGCCGGCTACACTGGGAATAAAGATCATGGCAGCGGGTGCTATTGTTGCCATATGCTGAGAATCGTGACCGGCACCGCTTTGCATGAACTTAGTAGTAAAGCCCAATGCTTTGGCTGTTGTATTGATGGTTTGCTGTAACTTTTTATCGGTTAATGCCGGTTTTGATTCATTCGGCTGTCGTTCAAAACTGATTTTTGTTTTGGTTGATGTTGCAATTACTGCTGCCCGCTTTTCAATGTTTCGAAAAAGTAGTTCAATTTTATCAGCAGATAAATCTCGAATCTCTAAACCTACAATTACTTTACCAGGAATTACATTATATGCACCGGGTTGTACTGCAATTTTTCCAACAGTACCTACCTGCGTTCCTTTTACACTATTGATTACTTCGTTTACAGCAATGATGAATTTGGAAGCTGCAAGCAAAGCATCCTGCCGCATGTTCATTGGAGTGGCACCTGCATGATTGGCAAAGCCTTCAACCGTTACTTCCCAATGCACAATACCCACAATCCCTTCCACCACACCAACCTGTATCTTTTCTTTTTCTAAAATACCGCCCTGTTCAATGTGCAGTTCAACCCATGCATGTATATCTCCTTTTTTTCGGATGCAGGATTGAATGTTTTCAGGATTGCCACCAATGGCCTTTATGCCTTCTGCCATGGTTAAGCCACTTTGGCTTTTCTGCTTCAATCCTTCGCTGGTTATTTCGCCCACCATCGCCTTACTGCCAATGGTGCCGCCTTCTTCATTACCAAAAATGATCACTTCTAATGGATGCTCAGTAACAACATTGTTCTCATTCAAAATCTCTATTACTTCCAATGCGCTAATGGAACCTAAAGTACCATCGTAGTTACCACCATCGGGCACCATATCAATATGTGAACCAAAGGCAATGGGCTTGAGTGATGGATTTTTTCCTTTGCGATTACCAATGATATTGCCTGCTGTATCAATGGTTGGATTAAGTCCTGCTTTTTTCATCAGCTCCATAAACCATGCACGGCCTTCAATATCACCCTTGGTATAAGCAACACGGTAACCACGGCCTTTTTCATCAACTCCAAATTTTGCCAGTTCAAAAATGCGGCTTTCAATACGCTTGCCGTTTACGCTTAAAATTGTTCCTGCTTTTTTATTGTTAGAAAGTAATGATCCAAACACACCCATGCCGAATAAGGTGAGTGATGATTTTTTAACAAAGGTTCTGCGTTGCATAGTTTGTGTTTATGGGTTTAAACTCATTTTTTACTATTGCCCGGATGCGGATAGTGCTTGATTTATTTATGATTAATTCATACTGTTTGCTTTTTTGTCTTTTACCAACCAATATATACTGAACAACAATAATGGAACCAGCCACACAAATAAATCTGAAGCCAGAAATGCCGTTGATTCATTTGGAAATAAATAATAGAATACGTCCATGGCAAAAGCGTCAATTACTCTTATGGTAACAAAATAAGCGGCACAGATAAAACTGCTTATCATCATTCGTTTATGCAGCACTATTTTTCGTTGCTTAATAAAATAAAAAGCAAGGGTAATAAACAGCAGCCACAAACTGGTTACTGTAAGTTGTGATGGCCTGCAGGCAATGCACCAGGTTCTTGGTATCATCACATACAGCGAAATAATACAGAGCAAGGATGAAAGAATATAGAGCTTGCCCATAGTGCGATGAAAGGAAATGTATTTGTTGCGTATGGCAGGTGTGAATTGCAATATGGCGGTGCAATAAACTATGATGCCGGCAAAAATATGCAGTGCAAAAATGCTGTTGTCAAACGAAGTGTTGCTTCCCCAATGTTTATAAGTACCATTGCTGAGGTACTTGTATTTAGGAATCAGTTTGTATAAAAAGAAGCCAAAAAAAGCCAACCAGAAAACGGCAATGGAAATCTTTTTTAGCATGTATTGTTATTTATTTTTAGCTGTTTTACTTTCTATCCACCGATTTATTTTTGTTTCTAAAATAATGAGCGGTAAGCATCCATCTTTTAACACTTCATCATGGAATTCCTTAATGTCAAATTTATTTCCCAATTTTTGTTTTGCTTTTTCACGCAATTCAATAATTTTTAATTCACCCACTTTATAACTTACAGCCTGTCCCGCTGTAACCATATACCGTTCTATCCGTTGTTCAGCCTCAATGGTTGATACTGGTTGATTCTCCAATACATAAGCTATGGCTTTTTCACGGGACCACCCTTTGTAATGTATTCCTGCATCTACAACTAATCGGACAGCCCGTTCAATTTCACCATTTAGCCTACCCAAATATTGATAGGGGTCTGTGAACAAACCTAACTCCTTGCCTAAACTTTCGGCATACAATGCCCAGCCTTCACCAAAAGCACTTGTCCAATACACTTTTCTAAATTCTGGAATATCGGCCTCCTGTTGAATAGCTACCTGATAGTGATGCCCTGGAATGGCTTCGTGTATAAATAAATCTTCCATTGAAAAATAATTGTATTGAGCCGGGTCACGGATTACTTCATAAAAAATACCCGGTCTTTTTCCATCTCTTGATGGCTGCATGTATTGAGCATTAGCACCAGCGGCCCGAAACTTTTCAGTAGCCCTTACTTCAAACTTTGCTTTGGGTGTTAAATTAAAAAGGGTGTTTAGCTGTGGTGACATTTTATCAAGAAAACTCCTGAATCTATCCAATACTTCTTCCTCCGTTTTAAACGGAAAAAATTTAGGGTCAGTTTTTACATAGTCAAAAAATGACTTTAAATCTCCTTTAAATCCTACTTGTGTTTTTACAGTTTCCATTTCTTTGCGAATACGGGCAACTTCACTGAGTCCTAAATTGAAAATTTGTTCTGCTGTAATGTTGGTTGTGGTGTAATACTTTAACCACAACTCATATTCCTTCTTTCCCTTATTATTATCTAATAAGCCCGAAGTTTTTCTTGCTTTTGGAATATAATCGGTAACAATATAATCATGCAATTTTTTATAAGCTGGTTTTATAATGTTTTCAATCGCATCCGAATATTCTTTCTTTAATTGAACCGCAGCAGCACTATCTAAGTTGGTTGGCAGTTTTAATAAAGGTTTATAGAAAACATTCTCCTGTGCGGCACTTTCAAATAATGGTTTTAATTGTGGCGGCACTTTTTCCATTGCAGCCCTTGGGTTTGTATTATTTTGCTCAACACCCTTTCTCATATTAGCAATGGCCTGCTCAACCCATACCTGGAAACCTTTCATACGGCTAATAAAATCTCTGTAATCTTTTTCGGTATTAAAAGGAACAAAGCCTGCTCCCGAACCTACCGTTGCAAACCGTGTTGGAAAACTAAATACGAATTGATCAACAGGCCTGTAGAATCCCAAAGAGTCGTTTAGTCTTTCATTTTCTGATTTGAGTTTGTAAGTAAGCACATCAATACTTAATAACTCAGATGCTGTTAAGACTGCTTTGTTTATGACGCCTAATTGGGTGAGGTATTTTCGATTTAGTGCTTTTGCTTTTTTTATATACTCCCCGCTGATAGTAATTTCAATTTGGTTGTTGTAATCGTTGATACCGGCTTGTGTGGCTTCCAAAGGATTTAGTGCATAATATTCCTTGGAGTACCGTTCTAATAATTGTCCAAGTTGAATCGGTTGATTTACCTTTTGTGCTAAAAGCGGAGAAGAAAAAAGATTTATCAGTGCGATAAACAGGAGCGTTGTTTGCTTTATTTTCATTATTCTATTTTTATGGTTATAAACTTTTACAATCAATCTGTTTTTTAATTTTTCATATACCACATCCCCCGAAAAAGCATTCGTTCACTATTACATATTAATCCTAAAAGAATTACCGCTCCAATTTAAAATTGGTTACCCTGTCCGGCCGTTGCTGTGCATTCGATGCTTTCCATCCGGTACGATACATCCAGTCGGTCATTTTTTTGAGTTTAGTGTAATCAATGTTAGCTGCATTATCCTTGGGTGTATGATACTCAGGATGCAGAAGCGTTGTGTACATGAGTGAAGGGATACCCAATCTTGCATAGGGTAAATGATCGCTTCTGAAAAACCAGTATTCAGGATGCTCCACTTTATCCCAAAGGGTATCTAATTTGAATTTAGGTCCTTCATCATTGGCATTAAGTGCCATTTTCGCCAGTTCGTTTGATGTAAGATGGGGAGGCTGTATTCCTAAAACGGCGGCACTATCCGGATTGTTTCTGCCAATCATATCTCCATTTAAAACTGCTACAATATTCGTAATCGGTACTGTGGGGTGCGATGAAAACCATCTTGACCCCAACAGCCCCCGCTCTTCTGCACCATGAATAACAAAAAGCACAGAACGTTTGCCCGGATTTTTTTTAAAGGCTCTTGCTACTGCAAACAGGGCCACATTTACACTGGCATTGTCATCTGCGCCATAATAAATATTATCTCCATCAATGCTGTTACGAATACCATGCGCATCTGTATGACCACTATACAAAACATATTCTTTTGAAAGCACCGGATCTGTTCCTTCAATAAGGCCTACCAGGTTTACAGATGGGTAACTATACCGCTCAATAACAATGTTTGCTTTTAGTAGGGCAGTATTGCCTGCTATTTCTTTTTTTGCAGCTGCATGTAACCAAAATACAGGTACGGTAGCTGTTACTTTTTCATTGGGGCCGCCTTCCAAATCAAAACTGCCTTCCTTAAAATTTTCTACAGCATCAGGCCAGGCAACTTCTGTTTCACTATCGCCAATGAGTATAAGTGCAGCAGCTCCTTTAGCAATCAGTGCATTTCCATATTTAGTCATCATAAACCGTTGATATCGCCAGGTTGGTAATGACATGTTGTAATTTAATATACCGGGTACTGCATCAAAAGCTACTACTTTTCCTTTAATATCAGTGTTATTCAAATCAATAGAAGCGGCACTGCCCAGATAAACAATTGGTTGATCTATAGAAACAGCAGCCATTTGTGCAATCGCTACTTCGGTCCATAGTGTTAGGGAGCGGCTATTAACAGATACAGTGCTAACCGAAGCAATCCGGTTGCGCCACATATTAAAATACTGATAGTAGGATTTGTTTTCACCTGTAGGTTTTAGCCCGAGGCTTCTATATTTTTCTGCAATCCAAACGGCTGCATTCAGTTCATTAATGGTACCGGCACTACGACCTTTGAACCGGGCATCTGCATGCTCGTATAAATCCTTTTTTAATTCATCTTTTTTGATAGCCGCCAATCCCGCAGCAGGTACTTTATTTACTGTTTGCGAAAATGCGGAACCGGCAATTAGCAGAACAAAAACAAGAGATAGTTTATTCATCATATTCATTTTATTAATACGGGTGAGATAATAGGCTATGAAAATTATTTAGCTGATGTTGTTATATTTATTTACAAATAACTCAACCACCATTTTTCTTTATGACTCGTTTTGTACTTATCATACCGTTTACATAGAGGATACAACGCAATAACCACGGTTAGCCAAACGCCATATACCACCCACAGGTTATACCCTTCGCCGGGAGCTACGAATAAGAAGGGAAATTTCTCTCCAACATTTTTTGCATCTTCCACCGTATGGCCACGGGCAAAAAAACACATAGCTGCCAGCAAGTGAATAAGATAGATATGAAGGATATAATAGAAGAAAGCAGTTCTGCCAAATACGACCAATACATTGGTAAAGCTGTTTTTGATTTTCTCCATATATGCTAAGAGTAATAAAGCCGGACCAATGGTGATGCAGAGGTATAATAAGGAAGGGGGATATTTATCTGCATTCAAAAAAGAAAGGAACGTATAAAAACCGTTTTTCTGTGTGGTCCAGTCCACCGGGTCACCATATATATTTGAGAAGCGAAGGGCAATAAAAAATATAATCAACCCCAATCCGATACGGGTCAGTATTTTTCTTCGTTGCTCTGATGTGAATGCGTGAGTGAACAATGCTCCGGCACAATAGCCCAGCATCATCACACCCGTCCATGCGGGAAAAGGATAGACGAGAAATGCAAAATGATTGGGAGCAATTTGATAAGGGGTGAAAACACCATGATGAAAAAAGTCCCACCAGAAACCGGCTTTAAAACCAGGAGCGGCTTCGGGGATATCCAGCAAATTATGACCGGCGACAAGAATAACACCGAGTAGGAATATAATTTTATAAGGAAGCCTGATAAGTACCATCAACCCCAGCATTACCATACTGATACCGATAGCCCAGATAACCTGGAAAGGAATAACATTGTAGAAGGGGTTGAATGTCCAGGCAAAAGCTACAATCACCCACTCGGCAATTATCAGCCACAGGCCCCGCTTGAGCAAAAAAATACCAAGTTCTTTTTTTGTTTTGCGTAAGCTCTGCAAGTAAATAGAAGTGCCGGATAAAAAAACAAAGATGGGTGCACAAAAATGAGTGATCCACCGGGTGAAATATAATACAGGTGTAGTGGTGGCTAAGTTCAACGGGTCATCGACGTTGGCACTAATATGAAAATAATCCCGCACATGGTCTAAAGCCATTATCACCATAGCGATTCCACGGATGATGTCAATGGATTCAATTCTTTTTTGTTGGAGGTTTAATGGTGCTGGCATGGTTGACGTTTATTTCAGGTGATATTCTTTTTTAAGAAGATTAATTAGATCACTACCAAGCTTAAGGGTTTTTTGGTAGGAAGTTTTTCTGTGATAATAATCGGTTACGCTTATCTGGCAATAATTAGCCAACTCAATCAATCTCGCCATACTGTTGTCCAGAAATTTTATGTCCTTTTGCATAAATGAATCTATTTTTTCCCTGGGAGTACTAAAATCCATTACGGCGTCGAAATTGGCAGCATTAAAAATTTTATTTCTAAGTGCAACCGTATTATTAATTATTGGCTGTTCATAATTATAGAGTTCTTTTATTGATTTGCAAATCCTATCATACTGCGCTACGGCATTAATAACTTCTTTGTTTTTAAAATACCGAAGAGACCCTGAACTTTTAAGCTGTTCAATAGTGGCATTGTTTGAATTATAACTAAAATACCAGCTGGTGAACCGGGCATAATAATACCAGGTGCCCCCGGGGAAATTGCTGATATCTTTTGTTTGGGCAAGGGTCCTGAATGTATCAATCCGGGGTACCACAAAATCAATTTGTTTAAGATCGGAAATTAACTGAGCTGTATCTTTCTTTAAATCATCTATGAGCAATTCTGCAAATTCATGGGCCCGTTCCTTTTCAATTTTATGCTCTAACTGATACTTTGCCAAAAATCCGCAGAACACAGCGAGAAACAACATTAAAAACTCCCAGAAATAATGGGTCCATTTTTTACGGGCGGTGTGAGAGTGGGCATGTACTTCCATAAAATATTATTTAAGATGGTATTCTTTTTTCAATTGAATTATAAGTTGAGCGGCATTTTCTTTCAGGCTTCTGGCCTGGTGTCGCAAGGTTTTATTATAAATTGACAGCATATGCAGCCGATAATTCAGTCGAAACACAGCATCTTCTGTCTTCCGGAAAGGAGGGTCATAATCCAACATAAACACATTATTGTCTTCATCCCTCATCGCATTCAGCACACGGCCATCAAACACATTTTCTGCAATGTTCCGATAGGTATCCATTATTTCCTCTTCGTCCTGGCCACCCCATACATAGCCCCGGTTTACCACATCATATGCTATGATACTGTCGCTTACGGAGGCTTTTTGAATCAGCCGCAGGTTGCCGCCATTTTTCAATTGCTGCAGGGTGCCATCAGCTGGTGTAAAACGAAAAGCCACACCACGGGTAGCGTAGGAATTAAAATAATATATAGTGCGGCTGTATGCTTCAGCATCTGGTTTGTTAAGCAGTATCATAAATGAGTCAAGCATGACTGCTCTTTCATTACGAAGTTTGATAATTGTACCCAGCCTGGTTGTATCAGCCGAAAGGTCGCTGATGAGGGAACGGATAAACTTTTTTTCCCGTTGATGTTCTACCATATGTTCTCTTTTGTTTTCTGCAAGGAAACCACAGAACACAGCGAGAAACAACATTAAAAACTCCCAGAAATAATGGGTCCATTTTTTCCGGGCAGTGTGGGTGTGGGTATGTACTTCCATAATCAGTTTTTAGTTTGTGGTTTGTAGTTTTAATCCGAAGCACATGAAACGTCTCAACGCTTCTTTCACTGAAAGTGATTCTTCATTTTAAAATATTCTATAAGCTCTGCATTTCTTTTTTTCAGCTTTTGTAAGTCATTCATTCTCGCCTGACCAAAATCCGAATAGATGGACAACTGATTGAAATACTTGTTTAACAACTCTTTGTTATTTCCATATATAGCAACTACACGTGGGTGATTGCTAGTATCTTTCCAAATTTCATAATTACGCAGCAAAGAATATGTTTCCCGTAAATCATATTGTATTTCCTGAAATCCGGTTGTTTCGTATGTTTTATATGACCTGAGCAGGTTATCATAAAGAAGAATACTATCTGCATCGGCTTTATTTAATAATCGGAGGCCTCCAGCATTTTTCAGTTGCATTAATGTTCGGTCTGTATATATCATATCTGGGAAGACATTAGAATTCTTTGCTATTGAGGACAAACAATTTTTTGAGAGTTGGTCACTCAACAGGGAGTCGTAACAGGGAGACATGCTTTGCAAAACAGAGAGCTTTTTCTGAAACCCATTAATAAGGAAGTTGAAATGAGATGAATCAGTTATCAGGTCTTCATAAAAGGACTTGATATATTGTTTACCTCTTTCCTTTTCAATCTTATGCTCCAACTGGTACTCCGCCAGGAATCCGCAGAACACAGCAAGGAATAACATCAAAAATTCCCAGAAATAATGGGTCCATTTTTTTCGGGCGGTGTGGGTGTGGGCATGTACTTCCATATTGTTGGTGTATGATTTTATTTAGTAAAAGAAAGTTTTTACAGACGGATAATAATCAATTGGGCAGCTCAACTCTTCATCTGACTATATAAATATGCGCAGATAAAAGCAACAGCGAGGTAAATGATAAACCTGATGAGGTGATTTTTCCATATCCGGTTGTGGTTATTGGGGTTTGGCCTGTTCATAAAGGCTAAAAGGTAAGATTTTTAACGGGACAATTATCGAATTATTAAGTTCATTACTTTCTTAAGGTTATATAAATAAGGAGGAGTGAATAAAATCACTCCTCCACAGGTTTAATGGTTAATGGTTTGTTGGTTATTTACCGGCTTATTTATTTTTCTGAATACCGTTACTTCAATCGTATACTTATTTTGAACTTAAATCCTTACGTAAAAAAAGTAATTCACTCCAGTTATCCTGAATGTATTCCGCAGCATCTTTCAGATACTGTGCATAAGAACCTTCACCGTTTACTGATTCATATACTTCTTTAAACGGCTTGCGGAAACCTGCAGCTCTTTCTTTTAAGCCTTGCTTATACCTTGTTGTTAATGCATATTGTGCAGGCCCTGTGGAGCTAACTGTATAAACAGCTACTGTTACACCGGAAGCTACCCATGCTTTTTTTATTTTCTTAATCATATTGTACACATTATCGCCCTGTCCAATTTTCGGGTATACATGTGCTATATTGATTTTGTCAGAATAATCGCCAAGGGCAACGGTGCTTAAAGAGTCGTTGTACACAGAGTAACCGCCGCTTTGCTTATCAGTTAAATAAATGGCTACATTTTTATTCCAGTCTGCCTGATGTTCAGGATTAATATCGCCT
Source organism: Chitinophagaceae bacterium (assembly GCA_031374245.1). Taxonomy (GTDB): domain Bacteria; phylum Bacteroidota; class Bacteroidia; order Chitinophagales; family Chitinophagaceae; genus JJ008. Next base: position 42,176 of record JANMFO010000424.1, read on the forward strand.
CTTGCATCTTCACTTTCCCAGCTTTTGGGTCCTTCTGTTATATGATATCCGCCAATATCCGGACCTGATTGAATGGCAAACACACGCCAGTGTACATCACCTGTGTGATATTTTTGTGAGTGGGCAGCAAGGGCTTTTTCAAATTCTGTAACCTTATCCACTTTTGGAAATACCCTGTGTGTAGAAATCACATTTTTGGTTTGGCTGATGCCTAGAAAGGGCAAAAGCATACTAATAAGAAGGACTGCGTAAAACTTTGCAATGAATTTCTGTTTCATTTTAATTTGTTTTTGGTTGATGAATGGTTGTTATTACGATTGTAATTCTGAATAAAGGTCACTTCAAATAGATTTTTTTGTGAGTACAAACCCACCATAAAGCTTTACTTTTTCAGCAATTAACAGGACAAATTGTGCAGCGGCAGGATAAATTCATCATTTTTCTGAAAGCAGGACTGTTTTGTTTTGAGGAGATAAACTATAAAATATTGTTCCGGTTATCTTTATACCCTGGTGCCACATCCCCTTAACTATATTAAACTGCTGCTTATCATTACTTTTACGGGTATTGTATTTTCAGCCGTTGGTCAAAAAGAAAAGGACTATGTAAGCATTTCCATCGCACAAGGCTTATCACAGGGGATGATATTTGACATGCTGCAGGATGCAGACGGGTTTATTTGGGTGGGTACCAAAAACGGCTTAAACCGGTACGATGGCTATAGTTTTAAAGTTTTTGTGAATGACCCCTACAATAACCAGTCCCTCAGCAGCAACACCATTGTAAAACTGTTTGAAGACAGCAAAGGCAGAATATGGGCCGGTACCGAAAATGCCGGTATAAATCTATATGATAAAAAAACAGGTATATTTTATCGGATAGCCAATGACCCTAAAAACAGTAATAGCCTTTCAGGTAATGGCATTAGAACTATAGAAGAATTACCCGATGGAAGAATACTTATTGCAACAGATGCTGCAGGCCTTAACATTATAACCATTACTAATGATTTTTTAAAGAAAGAAGCTGCTCCGCCTGTTACAAAATTTTCATTGCCCGGCAATACACAGGTATATGGCATGGGAAAAGATAAAAATGGAAACATCTGGATCGGCGGCATGAATGGGTCTGTTTATCAGTTCGATTTAAAAAACAACAGCTTTGTGCCGTTGCCCAACGGAAAGTTGTATAACAATGGTTTTTTGAATAAAGATGGCACTATAGTCATTAACGGCAATCTGTTCCTTGATAATGGGAAAGACATCATCCCTTTATTTGATACGAAAAAAATGCCAGAAGGCAATATCATTTTCAGACCCAATAGTGCATTGTGGGAGCTTCATCACCGTGAATTTCATTTTTACGATATCACCAGATGGGAAAAAGGGAGAGCAATAAACTGGAATGAACAATTACCGATTGATACTACTTCAAGAATTTGTTACCCGTTTATCATAGACCGTTCTGGTATAGTGTGGAGTGGCTCTGTTGGCTATGGATTACGTAAATACAATACCAGCAACGCCATCTTTACAACAGAGGTCAAAGGCAAAAGCGTCCGCTTAATTATACCAACAGTAAACAATGAACTTTTTTGGGTGGATTATGGATACAAGTGGAGGTTAATAAAAGATACACAAGTTACAGATGCGTTTAAAGAAATACCAGCTATAGAACAGATTGACAATATTCTTATTTCTTCAAAAAACGATTACTGGATTAAAAGCGACAGAACAGGTTATTATGCTTATAACCCTGCCACTGCTTCTCTTACTGCATATCCGAAAATAAATGCCAATCAGCCATTTGGTAAAAAGCAGCCTTTTTTAGAAGATAGTAAAGGCAATATTTGGCTGCCGGGGCAGGATGGTATGATTTCAATTTATAACAAAGCTGCCAGTAAGCTGGATAGTATCAATATTAAAAAAGGAAACGATAAAGTTTTATGTACGGCTTTGTTTGAAGATAAAGCAGGTGTGTTCTGGATTGGTACTGAAAATGGTTTTGCAAAAATTGTTCTTTCAAACAGTACTATTTCATCAGCACAGGTACAATGGTTTTACAATAATAGCAATAACCGAAATTCACTCAACTATAATTTCGTTTCTCATTTTTTAGAGGACCCGTTTAAACCGGAAAAATATTTGTGGCTGGCAACAAAGGGCGGCGGCCTGAACAGGCTGGATAAAACGACCGGTGATTTTTTTCATCTTACTGCAAAAGATGGATTGCCTGATGATGTGGTGTATGGCATACTTAAAGATGATGCAGAAAATATTTGGGGCAGCACCAATAAAGGCATTTTTTGTTTGATGATGAGCATGAATAATAACACCCCATCATACAGTTTCAGAAATTTTACAAAAACTGCCGGCTTGCAGGATGATGAGTTTAACTCAGGGGCTTTTGCCAAATTACCCAATGGCAACCTCGCTTTTGGCGGTGTAAACGGGTTAAATGTTTTTAACCCGGCAACTGTTTTACAAAGTGGAGTTACACCAAATGTTTTTATTACAAATATTTTAGTGGGTAATAAAGCAGTATCGCCTAATGATAATACCGGAGTGTTGCAACAAACTATTGAACAAACACCATCTATTACGCTAAACCACTTACAAGATATTTTAACTCTTGAATTTTCATCGCTTGATTTTACGGCGCCCAATCAAAATAAATACCGGTACCAGTTGGTTGGTATAGATAAAGACTGGGTGGAAAGTGGTACAAGAAGAACAGCAACTTACCTGCACCTGCCATCAGGCAATTATGTTTTTAAAGTGCAGGGCAGCAACAGCCAGGGTGTGTGGAGCAGTAAGATAGTTGAATTGAAGATTAGGGTAAACCCACCGTGGTGGCGTACCTGGTGGGCCTATGTGTTGTATGCTTTATTGTTGGGATTTGGCATCAGAAGCTACTTTAAATTCAGAATAAACAAAGCCAAACTGCAATCACAATTAAACTTTGAGCAGCAGGAAGCTAAAAGAATAAAGGAACTGGATGCTGTAAAAACACAACTGTACGCCAACATTACCCATGAATTCAGAACTCCACTGACAGTTATTTTGGGCATGGCTAACCAGGTGAAAAATAATCCTGAGAAACACCTGCAGAATGGTGTAGATATGATTGTTCGCAATGGAGAGAATTTATTGAAACTGGTAAATGAAATGCTCGATTTGTCGAAACTGGAAAACGGCAAAATGAAATTGAATTTGATTAACGGGGATATCATTAGTTTTCTGAGGTATATTGTAGAATCGTTTCAGTCATTAGCAGTTAGCCAACAAAAGCAATTTCACTTTTTAGCAGATATAGATGAACTTATAGTAGCCTTTGATGCAGAAAAAATAAGGCAGATAATTTCCAATTTGTTTTCCAATGCGTTGAAGTTTACTCCGGAACAGGGAAATGTGTATGTAACTATTTCGCAGGGAGAGGTTACAAATAGTGATAACACAACGTTAGTGTTAAAAGTAAAAGACACAGGCATTGGTATACCTGAAAACCAGATACCGCACATATTCGACCGGTTTTATCAGTTAGACAACAGCCATACCCGCAAGGCAGAAGGAACAGGTATCGGACTTTCACTCATCAGGGAATTAGTGAAACTGATGAATGGCGCTATTGCTGTAAAAAGCCCACCGGTAGGGGCTACCAGAGGAACTGAGTTTATTATCACTATTCCATTAACCAAAGTAAACATAGCCGATAGTGAAAGCATTGTTATACCACCCTACAAAGAGAACAGTAAAGTGGTAATAGCAGAAGAAAAATCACAGGTTCGTTTAATTGACTCAGCAAATACGGGCACCACCAATCCCTTGGTTCTATTGGTGGAAGATAATGCAGATGTGGTTGCTTATACAGCAAGCTGTTTGCCAGATTATAAATTAGCTGTAGGTAAAGACGGCAGGGAAGGCTTTGAAATTGCAGTGGATGTAATACCTGATTTGATAATTACAGACGTAATGATGCCTTTTGTAGATGGTTTTGAAATGTGCCGGAAGCTGCGCCAGGACGAACGGACAAGCCATATACCCATCATAATGCTTACGGCAAAAGCAGACATGCAAAGCAAACTGGAAGGGTTGGAGAAAGGCGCTGATGTATATTTAGAAAAACCATTTCATAAGGAAGAGCTATTGCTGCGGATAAAGAAATTATTAGAGCTTCGGAAAAATTTACAACAATATTATAGCAGGCAGATTGGTATCACAGATAATAATGAAACTTCCTCAAAGCAGGATCCTGAAACCATTATAGAAGAAAAAGCCGAACATGAATTTGTAAAAAAAGTAAGAGAAATAGTGGAGGCAAATTTTACCAATTATGAATTTAGTGTTGAGCAATTATGCAAATTAATATTTATGAGCCACTCTCAATTGCATCGCAAATTAGAGGCTCTAACTGGATACTCGCCCAATAAATTTATTCGGATAGTTCGGTTAAACAAAGCAAAAGAATTATTAGCCAATCCATCGTTAAGTATCGCAGGCATTGCACTGGATTGTGGTTATAACGACCCCGGATATTTTACAAGAGTATTTAAACAGGAGTATGGAGTTACACCGCAGGAGTGGAGAATGAGTGCTGCAAAAACCCAACAGGCATAACCAATACGTTTCTGATCATTTATTATTTCAATAATTTTTTTACTTCTTCATCATTCCCCGTCAATTGCCAGCGAACCAATGAAACAGGAATTACACTTGCATTGTAGAACGCATCAAAAAAGTTATAGAGTTTAAAGTTGTTGCCCTGCATGCGACTCATATCCATCACTAATCTTTCAATAAAATATTTACCCGTTACATAACTGGTACCATAACCTGGCTGCCGTAAATACAAATGTTGCTCAAAGCCAACAAGGCTTTCATCACCTGTCCATCCTTTGGGTGTCCATTCCACCTGGAATTTTCTTGCCTTCCCGTAATTAATCATATTAGCTTGTGCATATAATGATGCTAAGCCGCGGGCACAACGTTGTGCCAGCATAATCCAAACTAATTCTCTTGCTCTTGGATTATCATCCCACAAACCTGCATGCATAAATGTTTCTTCCATAAAAGTGGCCAAACCTTCTGAACGTTGCATCCAGATATTATATGGCAATGCATCATGTCTTACTATACTTGCATGCGGTTCTTCTGTAAACCGGGCAACTTCAAACCAGTGTGTGGAATGAGAGTACAACACTGCAGGTTCACGAAAGCTAACGTTGGCAAAAAAGTTCCTTTGATTTTCAGGAATAAATGAACCGATGTGTTTTCGAAGAGCCGGCTCCGTATAATCTTTTACAGGTAATATTTCTTTCTGCTTTAAAAAGGTCATGAGTTTATTTACGGATGCATTTGTTCCTTCATTGAACTCAGCAATAGTGGAATACGCTTTTAATTCAGGAAGATTGCGGTTGCGTTCACGTTCTAATTGTAAGGAAGTATAGGCTCTTGTTAACTCACGGTTTAATAAAGTCACTTCATCGTCCCATGAAAACGGAACCATCAATACATTGCGCAAATGCCAGGTATAATTTTCTTTACCAATACCGGATGGACCATTTTTATTAGGCAATTGTTTTTCCAACCAGGCAATCAATTGTAAACTGGCAGTTTTTGCATCAGCAATGGCATCTTTTAATGCTGCTCCATTACCGGTGGTCGTATTTGCCAGATCATCCAGCATCATTGCCTGGTCTTTTATATTGCCGATACCTGCACTCCATAAATCACGGGCATTGCCGGTGAGATTGATTTTTGCCTGCTCATATAATAAGGGAATAATTTTTAATTGTGTGGCTAATTTTTTTTCATCTTCATTTGACAGAGGAAAAACATATTTCCATAATTCAATAGCAGCAAAACTGGTTGGGCCTTCATGGTCAGGTGTGTCGCTTTGTTCATTCCATACAATGGCATAAAAAGCAGGGTCACGGACCCAGGGTTTTAAGATGCGGCAATTATAATCAAGAGCATTCATTTCGGCACGGAGCAATGCATAATCTACTTTTTGTTCCAGAGGCCAATCAGCAGTATCGAGTTTTGATAAACGATTCCTGTATTGCTGTAAAGTTTGTTGTGTCTTTATAATTGTTTGCAGGCGGTAATCGGGAACACCGTTGGGTAAACTGGTCCGTTCCAGCATCCGCAGTTCTTTACATAATTGTACAAGGGATGAATAGGCTCCGATTGTTGTTTGTGCTGTTGTATAGTTGCAGGCAAATAAAAAAGCAACTAAAGAGATGAATAGTTTTTTCATAAATACATATTTATTCAAGATGATAATCTTTTTTCCCGCTGTTATGCTCTCGCTGATTTTCTGCCAAAAAACCGCAGAACACAGCCAGGAATAACATTAAAAATTCCCAGAAATAATGCGTCCATTTTTTTCTTGGGGTGTGGGTGTGGGCATGTACTTCCATAATTCAATTATTTTTTTAGTTACGGATATTGGAAATAATTTTTTAGCATCTTGACCGGTTAATTTTCAGTCTCTTCCATTTTATTGAACCCAGGTTTGTTGTAATGATTTTAACTTCATTTCAAGGTAAAGAACCTGTCACGGAAGATAATTAACTATTGCCATGATTTATTACCTTCAACAAACATAATCTACCAACCAAATTATTGCTGTATGAAAAAATTAATAAAGCTGTTACTAATTATTTACCTGCTCCCGGCTACCGATTGTTTTGCTCAAACCAAAGATTCAACTACAGTGGCAGCTATTATCAAAGAAGCTACTGAAAACTCTCAGCTGGAAATAATGGCGGATGAATTATTTAATGGAATAGGACCAAGGCTGGTAGGCTCACCAAAAATGCAACAAGCACATGATTGGGCAGTTGCCAGGTATTCCAGTTTGGGAATAACTGCCCGTAATGAAAAATGGGGCGAATGGCGTGGATGGGAAAGAGGTATATCACATATTGACATGGTAGCTCCCTGGATAAAATCATTGGAAGGAACGCAACTGGCCTGGTGCCCAAGCACAGGTGGTAAAACAATAACTGCAGAACTGATCATCATAGCAGATGTAGCTGACTCAATGGCTTTTCAGCAATGGTTGCCCAATGTGAAAGGAAAATTTGTAATGATATCGATGAAACAACCTACTGGCAGACCGGATTATAACTGGGAAGAATTTGCTACTAAAGAATCATTTGAAAAAATGAAAAAGAACCGGACAGAACAAACAGATGCCTGGCGGAAACGTATAAGTAAAACCGGATTAAATAATAAAGAACTGGCTTTGGCATTGGAAAAAGCAGGAGCTGCAGGTATAATAGGTTCCAACTGGTCGGCTGGATTTGGTGTCAATAAAATTTTTGGTGCCAGCACTACTAAAATACCAACGATCGATGTGGCACTGGAAGATTATGGTCTTTTATACCGCTTAATTGAATCGGGTAAAAAACCAACTATCAGTGTTCGCACTGATTCAAAAGAGTTGGGTATGATGCCTACGTATAATACAGTGGCTGAAATAAAAGGAACAGAAAAGCCCGATGAGTATGTAATGATGTCGGCGCATTTTGATTCCTGGGATGGAGCTACCGGTGCCACAGATAATGGAACAGGTACGATAGTGATGATGGAAGCTATGCGGATCTTAAAAAAAATATATCCTAATCCAAAGCGTACCATCCTGGTGGGGCATTGGGGAAGTGAGGAACAGGGATTAAATGGTTCAAGAGCCTTTGTAGAAGATCATCCGGATATCATAAAAAATATGCAGGTATTATTTAACCAGGATAACGGTACCGGGCGGGTGGTAAATGTTGGCGGCGGTGGATTTTTACACTCCTACGATTATTTAAGCCGATGGTTATCTAAAGTACCGGCAAATTATAAGCAGGCATTAGAAACAAGATTTCCAGGTTCTCCCGCAGGAGGAGGATCGGATAATGCATCCTTTGTGGCTGCTGGTGTACCGGCTTTTGGCCTGGGTTCTAATAGCTGGTTATACTTTAGTTATACCTGGCATACCAACAGGGATACCTACGATAAGGTTGTTTTTGATGATGTAAGAAATAATGCAATACTAACGGCCATCATGGTGTATATGGCTTGTGAAGATCCGGCTACTGCTTCCCGTGAGAGAATAGTATTGCCGGTAAATTCCCGTACCGGCGAACCGGGCAAATGGCCGGCACAGGTAGCGCCAACAAGAAAAGGAGGAGTAAATTAAACGGTGATTCATGTTTAGTTATTTGATAGCATATTCTTTTTTGATTAATGCTATTAGACTCTCTGCTTCTTTTTTCCTGCTTTTCAGGTGATTTATATAGAATACATCGGTAGCTTTTGCATTAGTATAGAGATTAGCCATTTCTATTATTTTTTCTCGGTCTTTGGTAAATAACACTATGTCATAACCGGTATCACTGTTATTTTCATTTCCGTTAAACTCATCGTTTAAAAAAGCATTAAAATTCGTACCGTCAAATACTTTTTCCGTTAATTGAATCAGTCTTTTGTTAAATTCAACCACATAGTTGTTTTGATTAACAAAAGCCCCGCTGATTTTGCTGTCATAAATCAGTATGCTGTCTAGTACCATTTTTTTTTGCAATAGACGTAGATTGCCCGAACTCTTCAATTGTTGAAGCGTTGGTTCAAGGGGGGAATAAATTATCTCCAGGTTGGTATTAATGTAAAACCTGAATGGCAATAAGTTAGAAAACTTTTCCGGGTTCTTTAAAAATAACAGGACAGAATCATAAAATGGAATTTTCTTTTTTATTCTGTTAACCGTTTTACCGAATTGTAATGTATCATACTCGAAATCCTTTATTAAGGAATTGATATAAACTTTCTCCCTGTCTTTTTCAATCTTATGTTCCAACTGATACTCAGCTAAAAAGCCGCAGAACACAGCAAGGAACAGCATAAAAAACTCCCAGAAATAATGAGTCCATTTTTTTCGGGCAGTGTGGGTGTGGGCATGTACTTCCATAAATTACATTATTTATAATGATATTTTTCTTCAATCAGGGCAATCAACCTGCCTGCTTTTACCTGAAGTTTATAAAAGCCATTCATAATTACTGCATTTATTCTTTTTTGCAGTTGAATACGGTTATAAAACTGATCCAGGTCTTCTTTTTTATACGATAACAATGGTGGATTACCAGCCGGGTTCTCAATGATAAAAATTCCCTCTGGATATTTGTACTGAGTGTTTTGTTCAAATACGGAAGCGTCTAAAACCTTTTCATAAGTTGATAAATCAATTAACCGATCCCGTTCCCAGTTTTCAAAATCAACTATATACTTGGTTTCCGTATCATAATTCAACAGGCTATCTACTACTACCTGTTTTTGTATTAACCTCAATCCACCTGCATTTTTTAGTTGTGCCAGTACACCATCATTGGGGACGAACCGGGCACCGATAGGTGCCCAGAACCCATTCAGGTAAACAGCAGCTGTGTTAGTTGCCAGACCAGGACTTTTTAGCAGCGTCATCAATGTATCGAAGTAAGCCATTTTCTCATTGCGGAACTGCATACGCTGGTTCAGTTGCATAGTATCTGCTTTAAGATTACTCAGCAGTGATTTCATGTATTGTTTTTCCCGGTCTTTTTCAATTTTATGTTCTAATTGGTATTCTGCCCAAAACCCACAGAACACGGCAAGGAACAACATTAAAAACTCCCAGAAATAATGGGTCCATTTTTTCCGGGCAGTGTGGGTGTGGGCATGTACTTCCATAATGGCTATTTAATATTATATTCCTTTTTTAAAAAATGTATAATTCCATCCGCCTTTTCTTTTAGCCGGTTCAGACGGACAACATTCATCCTGTCACTTCCTTTTAGCTGATGAACTCCATATATAAAATCGAGAATGAATTCTTTGGTTGTTGTTCGAAGTGCCGGGTTACCGGCAGGAGGAGATATTGTTTCCCCGTCAACCATCGTTTCAAGAATATTCG
>JANMFO010000104.1:0-16592 GCA_031374245.1 Chitinophagaceae bacterium
TCATTATCCCACTCATACATCCAGGTAGCTGGTGTAGGGTCGTAAGTAAGTAATAGTTCACCGCCAACTGTTTCCCTGTTACTTCGAACAGAGAACGGGTCATCTAAAATATTTCTAGGCCGGCCGGGTGCCAATACATCAGCCGGTATCGGTCCCTCAATTGGTTTTTGATATAAGAAGTTGGGGGCAATTTGCAACTTGCCAACATTCACGGTAAAACCACTCAGCACATTATACATGTTGCCGCTGCCGATATCTTTCAATCTCCAACCAGTATATGTTTTAGTCAGGTCAGCACCTCCATTGGCTACAAGACCCATATAAGAAGCAAGGCCATACCACTGCACTATTCCGCTGGAATATGTCAGTTTTATCTTACCACCAAAGTTGTCTTCTTTTTTAATTTTGTCCTGGTAAACTTTTCCATCTCTCATCAATTGGAAAATTCTTCCATTCAGTGGTTGCCCTGCCCACAAGCCGCCGATGTCAAAGCCAAATTTTTCAAACTTCCTTGAAACACTTAAAGCAGCTTTCCTTGTTTTGGGTGTTGGAATAGCTAATGAACTTTGAAGTCCGCTACGCTGCGTTAAATCTTCATGAAACATACCTGTTACATCAAATTTTGCAATCTTGCGTCTATACTTAGCCAAAATTGCGGGGTTAGCACCCCACCATAATTCAGGACCAAAAGCCAGCTTCAATCCTTTGATGGCTTTCTTACCTTCTATTTCAAAACCAAACGGTGCTTCACCATTATATATATCTATGTTAGGTCCATAGTTTGCTTCCGGATAAAGGCCAAAGAAATCACCTTCATCTCCCCAATGGTAGTGGCCAGTACGGTAAAAACCGGTAAGCTTAAATAGTTTGGCATCCCAGTTATAGCTGGCTCTGTATAATTGAATCCGGTTGTTGGAATTTACTTGGAGCGGCCCGGTGGGTGTGTTTACTGTAATTTTTCTTCCCCTGTTTTCATAAAATATTTCGTCAATTGGATTCTCCGCAACATTACCCAGTACATTAAATTGAACATTGGCCATCATATTAGGAGCAGGCTTTGCGGTAACCCCAATATTAAAAGATTGCATATGGTCAAAACCTAAACGGGTTGGGTAACCAGTAGTAGCAGGGTCATCTTCTTTAGGTGTTGCTATTAAACTTCCACCTGTATTGTAAGTACTGAAGTTGGCCTGAAAATCACTTATAAATACTTTGTCTTCACTTTGCATGGCTCCTTTATCAGCTCTTGCCCGGGATACTGCATCAGCCAGCGACATATTATTTAACTGATTAAGCAGCGCCATTGTACCTCCGGAATATGGGTTGAAGCGGTGCACATCCTTTAAAGCATAATAGGCAGCACGGGGAAAAAGTTCATAAGTACCTCTTTCATTAGTTTTACCTTTTGCACAGATACCAAACCACTCTTCGTTCATGTTATTCTCACCATCTACGTAGTCGTTCTGGTAACCACCATTTGCCCAAGAAGCCGTTACATCGTGTTCATCCAGGTTTAAAGTCTGACCTGTTTTCCACCAGCCGTCGCTGAACTGGAAGGTGAAGCCACCGAGACTGTTGCCATTTTTTCCCATACCAGCTGCATTGGCATAAATTTCTTTCCAATTGCTTACTAATACTTTTGCCTGGTATTCCTGGTCTTCCTGGTTAGCTTTAGTGTTATAAGCATCAGCACCAAACTCCGTAAGCATTACCGGCTTGTCAATTTCTTTTTTTGCACGGTCATATAAATCAGTAAAAGTAAGACCACGATAACTGTTGATCCCCAGTATATCAATATCAGTACATTCCTTAGCAATAATATCAAGGAAAAGCAGATCACCATTACATATAGCCATTGGATGAGACTGGTCGACAGCTTTCATTTCTTTCACAGCATCATTAAACAGTTTGTACAAATCATAGGCATCCTTTGTAGATTTTCGGTCTGCCATTGGAATGTTTTCGGTTTCTGCTCCACGCCAAAAGAGACCATAATTATTTTCGTTACCTAATAGAAACAGCAACAAGCCTGGTGTTCCTTTGTACTGGCTTACCATTTCTTTTACTTCCTTCATCAGCAATTCCCTGACCGCTGAATTCGAATAATCGGTATTTGGCTCCCATTTACCTTTTATGGTAAGCCCGTAGCGGCCAAAGGAGTGGTTGAGCATGGTGTAAATACCATAATTCTCATAGATGTATTTAATCCACTTAGCAGGCACACCGGTATATTGGCGGATGGTGTTAACGCCCATGTTTTTTAACATTGACATTTCATTGTCCAGCGCAGCCTGAATTAGGTCATCTGACTGTTTCCATAAACTGTAGTTGAAATTGGTACCGATGGGAAAGTAGTCCCAGTTCATACCGTTGATCATGAAATCACTTCCATTAACGACGAGCCGAACACCATCATCAGATTTTTTAAGGTTAACACTATTCGTTTGTGCTTGTAGTAAGTTTCCGATGAAAACAAAAGAAAAAATGAGAATTGACTTACGCATATAGCTTGGTAGTTTAAATGTTATGCAATCGATTTTTCCAGGGTGCTTAAAATAACATTATTAATAAAAAAATGTATAAAACAGCCTGCAACGGGATAACTGATAATTTTTTAAAAAACAACTTCTTTTTTAAAGAAAGGGGTTACTAAAAAATAGTAACGCCTTTCTTTTTCTTTCACTATTCAATTAGTGTGAAATCAAAACTCTTTCTGTTTTTATAACAGTTCCATTATTTTCCATTAAGTGCACCATGTAAACTCCATTGCCATTTTTCCTTAAATCAACATTAATTGGAGTATATGCACCTGACATAATATTTACAGAACTGTAAACTAATTTTCCTGCGGCATTATAAATATTAATTCTTCTTGGCGAAAGATTATTTACATCACTATAGTATCTCACCTGGAATTGTCCTGTGGAAGGATTTGGATATACAAATAACTTCTTTCTTTCAACACCTGACACTACTACATCATTCGAAGTACTACTACATCCATCTGTATTGGTAACCCTTAATGAATAAGTTCCTAATCGATCCACATCTGCACTAACAGAATTGGTTGTTTGCCCTGCTAACAATACCCCGTTACGATACCATGCAAACGAATTAACTGCACTCGCTGTTGTTGTTATTGCAACAGTTTGTCCCGGTTGCAACGTATTGTTTGGTACTGCTACAATAAATGGTGTAGCTGGAATTACTTTAGTAGACACTACTATCTCAGATCTTTGACTTTCGCAACCTATAGCATTGGTTTGACTGACAAAGTAACTTCTATTTCCAACTAAATTTGTAGCTGGTACCGGAGCTGTTAAACTTGCAGTTCCGCCAACTGCTACTATATACCATTTCAGCGTATTGCCGGTAGCACCCTGTGCAGTTAATACCTGAGCGGGAGCATTTAAACAATAGTTGATAGGGGTACTTACTACAGTAGGTGCTGTAGGTGTAGGGTTAACCGTTACTGCTATTAAAACTCTGATACTCTCTATCATTGCTGCACTCATCTGGCTAACATAATAATTAGTTGTTCCAGAAGTTGCTGTTGATGGTGTTGGAGCAATCGTACTTCCTGTTCCTCCAGTGGGTACTGTATACCATCTTAATGTGTGCCCAGGTAGTACTGTTGCAGTTAAACTTGGAGCTGTTGCAAACTGACAATGTGTAACCGGAGTAGATACTACTGGTGGAGGAGTTACTGGAATTGCACCGAACTTCACATCATCAAAATAATATATCCTCTCTCCGGCTGTTGCACCTGTTACTCCGAAGTTGAAGAAGATAGATGCTTTGTTATATGCAAATGCAAGGTTCAGGGCTGCTGTACCTGTTGCCTGGTTGGCAAAATTAAACTCCAGGGTCTGCCAGCCACTTGCTACGGTTACCGCTGCCTCGGTCTCGCAACTGCGTGTCGGATCATTTTTGTCTTCTACTTTTAAGCGTACCTGGATACCTGCATGCGGACTCCATACTCTCACATTCATCTTTTTCTCCGTAGCTGTAAATGGTATGTTGGCGCTGAAGCCTGTCTGGAAGTTCGCTGCATTCACTGCCGTAACGGTGGTACCTGCCCATAACTCGGCTGTATTGGTCTTGATTACTTTGGCTACTTTATTGGTCGCAAGTGTCGGGTCAACTACAACCGTTGATTGCTCCGCACCACCAAAACCTACTAACCCATATTCCACCGTCACATCATCAAAGGTTACCGGTAATGTCATCTGTGTTAATCCACCACCGCCACCACTGGCAGCACCAAACTTCATATCATCAAAATAATAAATTCTCTCTCCGGCTGTCGCTCCTGTTACGCCAAAGTTGAAGAAGATAGATGCTTTGTTATATGCAAACGCAAGGTTCAGCGCTGCGGTGCCTGCTGCCTGGTTGGCAAAATTAAATTCCAGTGTCTGCCAGCCACTCGCTACGGTTACCGCTGCTTCTGTCTCGCAACTGCGTGTCGGATCATTTTTGTCTTCCACTTTCAATCGTACCTGGATACCTGCATGCGGACTCCACACCCTCACATTCATTCTTTTTTCTGTTGCAGTAAAGGGTATGTTGGCACTGAAGCCTGTCTGGAAGTTCGCTGCATTCACGGCCGTTACTGTGGTACCTGCCCACAACTCAGCTGTATTGGTCTTGATTACTTTGGCTACTTTATTAGTGGCAAGTGTCGGGTCAACTACAACCGTTGATTGCTCCGCTCCACCAAATCCTACCAGTCCGTAATTAACCGTTACATCATCAAAGGTTACCGGTAATGTCATCTGCGTTTGAGCAAATGATAAAAGGCCCAAACATAGGCCTGAGAATAATAAGTATATTTTTTTCATATGCAATCGTTTTCAAACTAATGAATTACTAAGTTAATAGCCGATACTACAATTTGCCAAAAAATGAACCCCTACATTACTACATCAAAAAATCTAAATAATTGATTTTAAGGCTATTTATATTACATCATTACTACATCATCAAAATTTATTATAATTTCATATACTAAACTCTGGAGCCGCCGTAATGAAAAAATTGTTATTTTTCATATTTCTACCCTTTTCAGTCTTTTGTCAGAATACTATTGGACTCCCTGAAGTAATTAATTATTCCAAACAAGCTTATGGTGCCGGTTTGCAAAACTGGGATATCAGACAAGATAAAAACGGTATTATATACGTAGCTAACAATGAGGGGTTACTTTCTTTTGATGGAAGAAACTGGAACCTTTATCCATTACCCAACAAAACAATAGTAAGGTCTGTTGAGATTGGTTCTGATGGCAGGATATATGTGGGTGGACAAGACGAATTAGGGTATTTTATACCTGCTGGCAATGGTATGTTACAATATCATTCGCTAACACAGTTTATTCCCGAAAAGGATAAATCCTTTGGTGACGTCTGGGATATCGTTTTCTTTAAGAATGATATTTTTTTCCGTTCATTATATAAAATATTCAAGTTTACAGGCGAGACCGTAGCATCTTTTAGTGCAACAAGTGAATGGTCTTACGTTGGGTTATGTAATGACCGGTTGTATGCACACGATTATACTACAGGAATAATGGGGTTTGACAATAATACATGGAAGCCTCTTTTTGAAAAAAATATGCTCCCGGTAAATGATCCGGTAACGGGCATACTATCTATTGAAAAATCCTATTCGCTTATTACTACCTTAAAGCATGGATTATTTATATTTTCCGCAGCTGGAATATCAAAACTTGAGACAGCCAATAATAACTTATTTGAAAATGAAAGAATTTATGCCGCAATAAAAGTTAATGAAGAATGGATTGCCCTTGCGACAAACAACAACGGAATTTATATTACTGACCTTAAAGGAAACATCATTCAAAGTTTCTCTAAAACTGAAGGGCTTCAAAATAAAAATGTATTAAGTATTTTTCTGGATAATCAAAGCAATATCTGGTTGGGACTGGATAATGGAATTGATATGATTACCTATAACAGTGCTATTAAAAAAATCAACCCTTCTTTACAGGATGGATCTGGTTATACTTCATTAATTTATGACAATAAACTTTATGCGGGTACTTCGAATGGCTTGTTCAGTGTAACATTACAATCTCTCACGGACCTTAGCTTCAGCAGAGGGGCTTTTTTACCTGTCAATAATACAAAAGGTCAGGTATGGGGACTTGCTGCTATTAATAACCAATTATTACTTGGCCATCATGATGGTGCATTTGTTATCAATAATAATATTGCACAGCCAGTATCCTCTACACCGGGATTTTGGAATTTCGCTCCTTTATCAGCTACATTTCCCACCAGCAAGATGGTTGCAGGTAATTATAAAGGGCTGGTATTTTTTGATTTTGCTAATGGCCAATTTATCCAAGCTAACGACATTCCCCGTTTCAATGAGTCTTCAAGATTTGTAGCTATTGATAATGAGGATAATACCTGGGTGTCGCACCCTTATCATGGCGTATATAAAATTACAAAAGATAACAATGGCAACTTTATTAGCAGTACTTATACTGACAAAAATGGACTGCCTTCCCTTTTAAATAACTATGTGTTTAAAGTAAAAAATGAAGTAATTATTGCCACTGAAAAAGGAATCTATTCCTACAACAAAACGAAAAATAATTTTGCCCCATCTCCATTGTTTCAAAAGCTTTTGGGTAATCAAAGCCTGAGGTATGTGAAAGAGGACGTTGCCGGTAATATCTGGTTTATTCATGAGAAGTCAGTTGGTGTTGCTGACCTGTCTGGGAAAGACCCGTTTATTATTTATTTTCCTGAGTTGAATAATAGATTACTTAGCGGCTTTGAATTCATTTATCCGGTAGATGATAACAATACCTTTCTGGGAAGTGAAAAAGGATTTTTTCATATCAATTACAATAAATATAAAAAAATATCCCCTGTACTACACGTACAGATAAGAACAGTCAGAATCGGAAATAAAAACGACAGCCTTTTGTTTGGAGGATATTTTGCCACTGTAAATGAAAAGCAGGTACAGAGTGACAAAAGTGTACCCCAAATACTACATAACTGGAAAGCAATCCGGTTTGAATTCTCTGCCTCCATTTTTGGCTACCAGTCAAATCTTGAATACAGCTACCGGCTTAAAGGATTTGATGATAACTGGTCGGATTGGACAAAACGTACCGAAAAAGAATACACTAACCTTCCTGCGGATAAATATATGTTTGAAGTAAAAGTGAGGAATAACCTGGGTAAAGAATCGCCTGTTGCCCGTTACACTTTTAAAGTTCTTCCTCCATGGTACCTCACATTGATTGCAAAATTTATTTATATACTTTTCTTTTGCGGGTTATTGTATTTTTTATACAAATGGCAACAAAATAAATTAACCAGGCAGCAAACCAAATACAAAGAAGAACAGCGGAAGCTCTTATATATCCATGAACTTGAGCTGAACAAAACAGCAAGTGAATTGGTAACATTACAGAATGAAAAATTGGAAGCGGATATAAGTTTTAAAAACTCTGAGCTTGCATCATCGGCAATGCATCTCGTAAAAAAAGGGGAGTTACTGACAAAAATTAAAAGTGAGCTAACTCACGTTATGAAAGGTCTGGAAAACCCACAAGCTAACGCAGAATTAAAAAAAATGATCAGATCGCTTAGCGAAGAAGACAATATGGACAAGGAATGGGAAAATTTTACCAAGCATTTTGATAAAGTGCATAGTGATTTTGTAAATGATTTAAAAGAAAAGCATCCAACTATTACATCTAATGAACTGAAACTATGCGCCTATTTACGTATGAATTTATCAACAAAAGAAGTTGCTCAACTAATGAACATATCAGTACGTGGTGTGGAAATAAGCAGGTATCGTCTAAGAAAAAAATTAGCTATTTCTTCTGAAACCAATCTCTTCGATTACCTGATTAATATACAATCTAAAACTTAAGTTCTATTTAATTAATATTAACCTTAAAGTGGATAAGCAGAAAAGAAATACGGTTGATTGGCTACCAAACAATCTCAGCACAGGTTAAAAGAAGTGCTTCTGTTACATTACACTACCAGGAAATAGAAACATTTGAAGAATGAGGATTATTAATTTTATTTAACTAAAAACAAATCATAAAATATCTTTCGGCATAATCCAACTTTTAATTATTACGCATGTAATAGTGGTGGTACTATTTCTTTTTCAAAATTATTCTCAAGCACCCTTTCATTTGATATTATGTGTTCTCCCTCCACAAAATACATATCGATTTCTCCGATATTTTTTGCTGATATTTTTCCCCGGTAAGTGCAATCGTATTTATCTTTTATTAAATCATAGACAGCTGATGAAATATTTACTTTCCCCGGTTCACCATTACTTTCCATTCTGCTGGCAATATTCACCGTACCTCCCCATATATCATACGCATATTTTTTCTTTCCTACCACACCTGCTACCAGAGGGCCAACATGAATTCCAATCCGCAGATACCAGGGATCTAAACCCGCATGCCCTCTTTTTATATTATTCTGATTTATATAATCTTTTATCTCTAAACTGGCTTCTATCATGTTACTGACATGATCTTTATCTGGCGTTGGGATACCGCCGGCACACATATAGGAATCTCCGATAGTTTTAATTTTTTCCAGGTTGTACTTACCAATAATATTATCAAAGGTGATAAAACAGGTGTTTAGTTCCTCTACCAGTTCCTGTGGTGACATTTTATCTGCTAATGTAGTAAACCCTTTAAAATCAGTGAACATCACAGAAACAGACTCATAATTTCTGGGAGTAGCATGCCCATACACCTGTAATTCCTTTGCCACTTCAGCGGGAAGTATGTTTAATAATAGCCCCTCTATTTCGCCTTTCTGGCGGTCAAGTATTCGGGATGTCTTAACCTTAATTCTGTAGTTCCTGAAAATAAGTGAGGCGATCAGCAAAATAAGAGTCAAGCCTCCAACAAGTACTTTTTTTGCAAATTCCTGTCTTTTTAGTTGCAGATCTGTAAGGGCTATATCTTTTGTGAGCAGATTTATTTCACCCTGCTTCTTTTGAAGATCAAAGTCGAACTGAAGCCCCCCCAATTTTTTATCTGTGTCAATATTATACAATGAGTCTTTTACATCAGTATAAAGAGTCTGATATTTTAATGCATTATTATTATCGGCAGCTTTTTCATATGCTTTGGACATGTCTTTGTAGAGATCTTTCAATTCATGGAGAGCCTGTATCTCTACAGCCGGGGCCTCAGCTTTTTTATAATAACTGATAGCTGTTTTATAATCCTCCATTTCTTTATACACATTACCTAACCCCATAAAGGATTGTGCAATAGAAGTTTTATTATTTACTTTTTGAGCAATGGCTAAAGCCTGGTTGTGGTTTTTTAATGCGAGATCATATTTAGCCTCTTTTTTATATAGTTTTCCCAAAGCGTTATAAACATTGAGGCTGCCGTCGGTATTTCCATACGCCTTCAAAGACATATCATAATAATATAATGCCTTTGTATCATCCTTCATGAAGAAATAGATATCGCCGATATTAACAGCGATGGCACCTGATTCTTCTTTTTTGCCTAACTCTTCGCAAAGGGGCAATGCCTTTAAATAATATTGAAGGGCCTTATCATAAGTGGCTTTTTTATCGTAATATATTCCCCCAATGTTATTTAAAGCAATAAGTGTTCTAAACTTATCCCCTGCCAGTTCGGAAAATTTTAATGACTGAAGATAATTTTCCAATGCTTTTGCATCATCCCCCTGCTCATAATAAATAACGCCGATATTACTATACAAATTTGCAATCCCGGCGTTATCTTTTATCTTCTCAAAAATTTTTAATGATTGATAGTAATAATCAAGTCCTTCCAGATACTTACCCTGTTTTTTATTAACTAACCCAATATTTTTTAAAGCAATAGCCGCTCCCTTCGGAAAATTTATTTTATCCGCCAGTATTTTTGCCTGCATGGACAGGCTAATTGCTTTTGCAGGGTCATCTGTAAACAGGTCTTTGCTTTGTTGCAGCAAACTGTTAACTAAAGTTGTGTCTCCCTGACCTGAAGGTGTTGTTGTAACAGACTGTGTTATTCCATACAACGAAACAGAAAAAAAATACAGACAAATAATAATTCTAGTACAATTCATAGTTTACCAATTAATACAATTCTTGTTTCCATATGTGATTAATCATACCCATACAATTAAACATATCTTATTGAACAGATATGATTAATAATACCTGTTCAATAAGATGTCCCGCTCATTAAATTTATTTATCCTTTTACAAAACGAAGTGTCACATAACCTTCAGCCAGTTTAAGCCTGATCAGATAGAACCCATTCCGCAACAGAGATACATCCAGCTCCAGGCTATTCTGAGCAATCCTTTTAGTAATTTTTACAGAGCATGATCTTCCGCTTACATCATATAACTGAATACCCTTATCATTAAGGAAATCAGCTTGTGTTGTAATAATTATCCTGTTACTTGCCGGGTTGGGATAAACGATTGTTTTGTTTATCTCCGTAACAGCAGGCAGCTTTTTCGGATCCATTATATTATTCTTTTCAACCACTACTGTTGTTTGTGGTGTTACTGCTACCTTCTGAGGTATCACAATTACTGTCTTCGGTTCCGCTACTACTTTTTGAGGTTCCTCCACTACAATTATTGGTTCATCTGTTTTATTAACAGCCATAACCACCGGTACAGATACAGGTATTGTATTGGTTATAGGTGCAGAACTATTGACAGCACATCTGTAAGAAGTAGATTTGGCAGTAACTGATTCAGTTACTAAATAATTTCCCTCCCATGTTTTTACTTGCCATTTCAACGAAACACCATCAAATGGAACATTAAACCGGGTGGTACCGTTTCCAGGCAAGAAAATTACCGGTTGCTGCGAGCCATCAAATGAAGTAGGACCCGTTGTTGAAGTAAGGCTATTATTAGCGCCTATTGGCACATAAACCGGTGTGCTATTTGTGTTTTTAGCATAGAACCTTGCTACATACCTGCGGTTAGCCGGGGTGTAAGAGGCACCCCTGTCTTCAACACATTCCAGGTAAGTATCCACATCATCTGCTCCTGAACCTTTCGGATTAATATACAACTGACTATTGATATAGGTGATTGTATAGTTTGCTGCATTGGCAAAATTAGTAAGCAATGGAATGATCGTATAGACTCCCGCAGCTCCTGTACATGATGGGCTTAATGAATGAGTCACTGTTGGATTATCAGAATATTTCAATCCTGTAATCACAGAGGTAAATACAGGTAATGGACTTCCTTTATCAATCCATTTAAGATCTGCTTTAACCTGCAACGGAGCTTTAGTTATGGCAAATGTGTTTGTTCCTCCCAGCGTTAATGTATAATTATTTCCTGCACTCAAGGTACCAAGTGTATAAGCATAAGTACCTACATTGTCTATGGTATTGTTTACCCTGCTCAATGCTCCGCTGTATGAGTCACCTGATTGAAGTGTTGCACTGGCGGTATAAGTTAACGTCGGATCTGCATTGCCATAAACTTTACTCTGACCGGCATTTGGTGTAATTGTAATTGGTTTTTTTGTAATAGCAAATGTATTTGTTCCGCCAAGTGTTAATGTATAATTATTTCCCGCTGTCAGTGAGCCAAGTGTGAAGGCATAAGTACCTACATTGTTTACAGTATTGTTTACCCTGCTCAACCCTCCGCTATACGAATCTCCGCTCTGAAGTGCTTCACTGGCGGTATATGTAAACGTTGGATCTGCATTGCCATATACTTTTGTCTGTCCTGCATTTGGCGTAATAGTAATTGGTCTTGCTGTGATGGCAAATGTTTTGGCTCCGCCAAGTGTTAATGTATAATTACTGCCTGCTGTCAGCGAACCAAGTGTGAACGCATAATTTCCTACATTGTTTACAGTATTGTTTACCCTGCTCAATACTCCACTATAAGAATCTCCGCTCTGAAGTGCTTCACTGACGGTATACGTAAACGTTGGATCTGCGTTGCCATACACTTTACTCTGACCTGTATTTGGCGTAATGGTGATTGGTCTTTCTGTTATGGCAAATGTATTTGTTCCACCAAGCGTTAATGTATAATTACTTCCTGCACTCAATGTTCCGAGTGTGAACGTATAAGTTCCTACATTGTTTACTGTACTATTAACCCTGCTCAATGATCCGCTATAAGAATCGCCGCTCTGCAATGCTTCACTGGCCGTATACGTAAACGTTGGATCTGCATTGCCATACACTTTACTCTGACCTGTATTTGGGGTAATGGTAATTAGTCTTTCTGTAATGGCAAATGTATTGGCTCCACCAAGCGTTAATAAATAATTACTACCTGCAGAAAGTGTTCCAAGTGTAAAGGCATACGTACCAACATTGTTTACAGTATTGGTTACCCTGCTCAATGCACCAATATAAGAGTCACCACTCTGCAATGCTTCACTGGCGGTATACGTAAAGGTTGGATCTGCATTGCCATACACTTTACTCTGACCGGCATTCGGTGTAATGGTGATCGGTCTTGCTGTAATAGCAAACGTTGCTATTGGTTCTTCACCTGAGAGTGACAAAGTATAATTTGCTCCGGCAGATAAATTACCTAATGCATAATTATATGTCCCTACAGCATTGCCGCTTGTCCGGCCCAATGCACCGGTAAAATCAGTTGCTGCTAAACCGGCATTATTAGTATAGGCCAATACCGGATCATTATTACCATATACTTTACCCTGGTTGGCAACCGGGGTAATAATAACCGGAGCAGGAAGAATGGTAGCAATACCAGCTATATTGGTTATTTCTAAATTATTATTTACTAAAGCACCGGGAATAATAAACTGTTCACCTACATCAATACCGGTTAATACATTTACCGACACTAAATCGTTTTGATGAACCTGGCCAATATCGGTTTTATCAAGGATAACCGCAGTTCTATTCTGTCCACTTGCCAAAGGAGCCGTTACACCGTTTTCAATAGTTACCGCCTGACCGTTTTCTATGGTAACCGCTTGCCCATTTTCAATAGTAACCGCCTGCCCGTTTTCAATGGTAGCAATTAACTGATCTGCCAGTGTTCCGGCTGTTCCATTTTTTCTATCAATTCTAATAATGGAATCTATGGCTGCATTTTCAATGGTAACTGCCTGCCCGTTTTCTATGGTAACCGCCTGCCCGTTTTCGTAGGATAGCTTATCGACTAATCCTTTTTGACTGGCACTTGATATAGCATTCACCATATAAGTTTGCGCAGAGTTTAGTTTGAAAGCTAAAATGGATTCCTGTGCTATATCTACCACACTGGTTGAATTCGACACATAAGTACCGTTGACCAATTTCTGATTAGTCAGTTGTCTGGTATTCTGCAACGTTCTATCAGTTGCTAAAAAGCTCAGATTCGAAATATCTGCAGGAGTAAGGTCTCTTCCACTGGTATCGGTAACTACTCCATTTTCGATGGTAACTGCCTGGCCATTTACGATCGGTTGATGAATATTCAAGGAATTTTCTATGGTAACCGCCTGGCCGTTTTCGATAGTAACTGCCTGACCGTTTTCGATTGTAACCGCCTGACCGTTTTCGATGGTAACTGCCTGGCCATTTACTAAACCGATTATATCATTTCCCTGTACATCTTTTTTCAATTTGCTCTGGTGCGAAGTTTGAATAGTACCTAGCAAGGTCTGCGGATTAGTGATAGCAGCTGCATCAGCTGCATTGGTAAGTGCATACGTAAATCCAATGTTCGGCAATTTTTCTCCATATACAGCCGTAAGGTTTTCTGCTGTTATAGTTACCGCCAGTTTTTCAATAGTCAAATCACCGGTATTGAAGGTATACTGGTATATTTCCTGCAAGCGTACATCAGCAGGATTTTGAGGGTCAAAAGTCCGGCCGGGTGTTATTGTATAAGTTCCTACATCAGTAGAAGCATTGGTACCGGCAGGTAAAGAGTATGTTAATACATCCAATCCAAACACCTGTAATATTTGTTGTTCGGTTTGCCCGGATTCTGTCATGAGTTGTGACATTGTTTTTCCGTCTACCGTTATTGTAGCAGTAAATGCCGGAATATTTTGTGCATATTTCTTTGGCTTGTTATCTGCCTTTACAACAACTATTCTTTTCGGAACATTGGTGAATTGTAACGGTTCACTGGTTCCGCCATCAATTCCAATAAGAGGTGGTGTATTAACAACGATTGCCGGATCACCTATAAATGCGGGTACATTGGCTGTTAAATTGCCTGAACTATTAAAAGTGGTAGGAAGTGGTATTCCTCCTATTGTAACTACAGAAGTTGGGCTAAGGTTTAATCCGGTTACCGTTAATGTAAATGGAAGTGGCCCGGGTGTAACGTTCTGCGGAACTACCAATTGAATAAGCGTTGGATCGGGTGCAGCAAAAGTTCGCATAGCTGCATCTGCATTTATAAATCCTGCTCCGGTAGAAAAATTATATCCAGGTGCTGTTCCTATTGGAGTAGCGGTGCTTTTCAGCAACGATTTCAAATCAATGGGAGAAATTGACTGGTTCAGAAATTTTCTCTTGCCTTCAATAATCAATGCAGCCACTCCTGCCACATGTGGTGCAGCAGCAGAAGTTCCGAAGAAGTTGGATATATTAACATCCGGATCATTGGGACTATCATAATCTGGTCCCATATTCAAAGTAGTATTTACTCCATCCGGACCAACCAAATCTGGTTTATTTCGCTGTGCATTACTTATAAATGTACCTCCTACTGAAGAAAATGATTCGAGGGTTAGCGGACCCGGGTAAGGTGAAACTTTATCAAATCTTGCTGCACCCACCGTAATGGCACCCGGAGCATTGGACTGACCTATAATGGTAGAACCACCCGTAACATATTCGTTAAAGGTGATAGTACCTTTGAAAATAATTACTTTGAACCGGGCCGGGTCACTGGTAGTGCTATTGTTGATGATCAGTAAATTGGTTGATGCCGGTCCTGAATAAGTAAAAGGAACAAACTCAATGGGGTCACCATCCTTATTGTTTCTGTTAAAACCAAATAGAGCCGTTCCATCAGTATTGGGAGTCAGGTAAATGTCAAGGTCATTTTTTGTACCACCGGTTGATGTTTCGCCCTGCGAATAAATATCATCCAGCCATTGGAGTACAATGGTATACTGGTTGCCGGGCACAAGTGTAACATTTAAAAATGCATCAGTACCTGAAGGTGAAAAATTATGTGCCTTCCCGGTTAATCCACCAGGTGCTGGCATTGGATTAAAAGGAAATTCAAATGATTTGTTGGCAAAATTTCCGGCAGAAGAAATATAAGTAGCACCCCCTGCAGTCACTTCTTCAACAGCAGCAGCCACTATTCCATCTTTAAGAAAAGGTTCAGTTATATAGGTGAGGTCATCTGTTATAATATCACATCCGGCAGCTTTTAGCTCCCTGATACCTGCTGCAAAATCATTGGACGTTTCCACACCAGTTCTGAAATAAAGCTGCGCTTTGGGAGCCATATCATGAATAATCTGCAACATGGCCCTTCCCTCATCGGAGCGTACTAAAGAAGATTCTTTTAATACGGTTACCGGCATAGTATTATTCGGATTTCCGGTACCTGGAAGGTCTAAGTTTCCAATATCCTGCGGAGCATTACTATTAACAACAGGACTGGTTGTAACGGCACTGGTATTAAAACTATTGGAAATAACTCCAATCTTCACTCCTTCACCGCTCAGGTTATAGCCCAGACGAACCAGGTTTGCCCGAACCGCCGTATCTCCCTGTGTAATTTTTCCGGTCGGAACAATGGCGCTATTATTAAAGGCACGGAAATAGGGCCGTACATAAACGATTTTTGGTGAAAGAACCGGATCCGTATTGAGGGCGGCCAGTTTATTGATAGATAACAAACCGGTAATTATTAATGTACTGGCATCTTCACCCAATAAGTTTGTCATGCCCCATGGTCCGGAAAGATTTGTTAATGCTGTCTTTACAAAATTATATTCACCTTGTTTGGTAATTACATCAATAAATATTTTATCAGTTTGTATTTCAAAGAAGGGTGAGGGTGCTCCGCCGGCATTAAAATTCTGTAATACGGCCTGCAGTTCAGAACCGATGATATCATTTACTTTTCCGGTTACAATCGCTGTATCTCTGCTAAAACAACCCGCAGATGATGTAACAGTAAGTACATATTTACCAGCAGCCGTAACAGTAATAGTTGGAACGTTTAATGGAGTAGAGATAACTCCTCCTTCAATGGCCTGCCAGCTAAAGGTTACACCAGATGTTGTAGAAGACCCGGTTAAAATTGTTGGGTTTTCAAAATCCAATGGCTTGTCGGGACCTGCATTGGCGTTTGGCGGAGTGCATAGATTGAATGGTTCGAAATTAAATGTCACATTAGAATTGACGTTAACCTGAGTTCCACTCCATATTGCTCCGGTAATACTACAATTACCAATACCGATACCAATATCAATGGCGGCATAAGGCGCCCAAATCGTGCCTAACCATTTGGAAGAATTTATACCAGCTATAAACCCATTGGCTATTCTTACTGCTGTTTTTCCGCCAAAAGAAGTTGAACCATTGCCATGTGTT
>JANMFO010000449.1:0-36535 GCA_031374245.1 Chitinophagaceae bacterium
AAAAAATAGTTTCTTTAGCTGTGAAGGGCTACGAAACTATTTTTCGCCACACACTTTGTAAACCCTGCACAGGATTACTACATTTGTAAACCAATAGCAGGATTATTAACCACAAGTGTCAACTTTTTTCAGGACGAGTCATATCGCTGTTGTGCTTCATCTGGGCTGGACAAACATCGCTGGGCTTTTGTTTGTTAACTTGTACTTTTATATCTTTAATCAGCAGCGGTTCCGGGCTGGACGAGCAATGAATTCCAGCCCTGCAGCAAGCCCTGCCCGTTGTGCGTCATTTAACAAAACCTCATAGTGGACACATATCAAGAGACATTTGACACTTGGAATAAAGTAGCAAAAATTTATCAAGACAAGTTTATGGATTTAGACTTGTATGATGACACCTATGACACATTTTGCGACCAACTAAATATAGATAATGCGAAAATTTTAGAAATTGGGTGTGGACCAGGAAATATCACAAAGTATCTACTTAACAAAAGACCAGATTTTAGAATTGAAGGAATTGACATTTCGCCAAATATGATTGAGTTAGCAAAAGCAAATAACCCAACAGCCGACTTTAAAGTTATGGACTGTAGAGAAATAGACAAGTTGCAAAGTAAAGTTGACGGCATTATTTGTGGATTTTGTTTTCCGTATTTATCAAAATTTGACAGTTCAAAAATGGTTAAAGACTGTGGCAACTTACTTAATGACAAAGGAGTTTTATACATCAGTTTTGTTGAAGGCGATTATATAAAATCAGGTTTCCAAGTTGCGAGTAGTGGAGACAGAGCATATTTTTATTTTCACACATTGGATAGTTTGACAAAAGAACTAACAAACAATAATTTCGAAATAATTAAATTACTTAATAAAAATTACAAAAAAAGCATTGCAACAGAAGAAGTACACACAATCATAATTGCAAGAAAATAAACGAACGCCCAACATGAACTGTGTAAAAAACCCACTCACATTTTGTGGCTTACGTCCTTCGGCACGTCGGGTTAGTAATGCAGAAAACCCTTCGTTCAATTTCTCACTCTTATTGCAGAAATCTAAAAATCAAACTCTCGCCTATTCATATTCCACCGCACCCCAAAAGTAATAACAGAAGTATTAGCAGTGGTAAGTGGTGCAGTTACTGCTTTCTGGTTACGGGCTACTGCATTTAATTCTATAAATAAATTCTCTCTCAGTTCATACGATAAAAAAAGGGATGCGTAGAAGACATTTGTTTTCCAGCCGCTGCCGATATTGTATCCATAATCGCCCTGGCGAAAGGGCGGACTGTTGGGCAATACTATATTGCTGCCGAAATTTCGGTTGCTGCTATCCCTGCCCTGCTGATAATAAATTAATTTGGCAACGGCGAGCCATTTAGGTGCCGGCTGGTAACGGGCTATACCGATATATTCTTTAAAGTTGGATCCCAGCGGATGTGCCAGTGGTTGGTTATAGTGTGTGTAGTTGGCCACCGAATCATAATGCGAATAAGTAAACGGTCTTGCCCTGTTATGCTCCACCTGCAAATCCAAATTTTTTATACCAAAGGCGTCAATGTACTTGGCTCCAATCTGCATGGCGTATTTATTAGCCCACCAGCCACGGTTTTGTTTAATTTCAGAAAGTAAGAATTCATCCAGTGCTAATTGACCATAGACTTGTATGCCTTTGCCAACATTCGCTTTTGCATCTAACCCTATAATTGAGTTATCAAAACTTCCGTTTTGCTGCTCTACAGAACGATAGAAGATGATGGGGTTGAGGTAACCAAAATCAAAACGGTTTTTGCGGCCAAATACTACGCCTTCAAACAAACCAACATTCAGCCACTTGGTTACATTAATATCCAGATGATGCATGGCGGCATATTTCTTTGGCAAGAGTGTAGTACCAGTACCGGGAATTTCAGCAGCATGCAATTCCATAAACAGGTTCTGGTAATTGATTTTCCAGATTCTTGTATTCAGCTTCAGGAATAAATTATTGGTACCAAAATCACTCAGGAATAAACTGCGGTGGCCGTTACCGATAAAATTTCTATCATAACCAAATGCCACATCAATGTATTTGGTAACATTGAATGTGAAATAGCCACGGGCATCAAAATAATCATATCCCGTTCCTTTAAACGCTTTGTATAATCCCTGCCCCGGCACCGCTCTTCTTATGTTCACCAATTGACGGACATAAGCCGGGTCTCTTTCCTGGTTATCGGTAATGTATGAGTAGAAACCAATTTTATTGGCTAACCTTCCCCGGATGGAAACACCTCTTGTGTTTAAGAAAAGTTTTTCGCTGCTGTTGCTTTCTTTTGACAACGTGTATTGGATAACCGGGTTTACTACCAGGTCAAAATCTTTGATATGTACTTCGTATAAACTGGCGGGTGTTTTATAAAAGTTCTTACCGATTGGTTTCTTCGAATGGTATTTTGCCCGGTCTGCATCGGGCAGCCATTCCAGGTTATTCATATATAACCGTTGAATATTATATGCATCTACCGTAGAAAGTGATTGGGCATTTAATGCTGCATAATGCTGAACAGCACTCACCACATGTTTACGGCTATACGGTTTTGCTTTGGAAAAGTTGAAAAAAGAATCAGAACGGCTTTTAATTTCCAGACGTTCCATCAGTATATTACCCTTATCGCCTTGTGGCAGATAGGTAGTTTGGGCAGCACTTGCAAGGGGAAAAAGAAATACCAGCAGTCTTACAAGGGATTTTTTAATTTGCATGGGTCATAGAATTAGATTCGGACGACAAATTATGCAAAAATATCTGATTAAAAATATACAGGTTGTCAACGAAGGGGTTATAAAAACAGCCGATGTGTTGATAGTAAATGGACGTATTGAAAAGGTTCAGCCACAGATTACAGCGATTAACACAGATGTAGTTGAAGTAAATGGTGAAGGTAAATACCTGTTTCCGGGATGTATTGATGACCAGGTGCATTTCCGGGAGCCGGGGTTGACACATAAGGCAAATATTTACACCGAATCCAAAGCCGCAGTGGCCGGTGGTGTCACCAGTTTTATGGAAATGCCGAACACTGTTCCCAATGCGTTGACACAACAATTGCTGGAAGATAAATATGCCATTGCAGCGCAAACATCATTGGCTAATTATTCTTTCTTTATGGGTACGGGCAATGATAATGCGGATGAAGTTTTAAAAACGAACGATAAACGGAAAGATGTTTGCGGCATCAAAATATTTATGGGCAGCAGCACCGGCAATATGCTGGTGGATAATCCGAATACACTGGATAAAATCTTTCGGGAAAGCGAAGTGCTGATTGCCACGCATTGTGAAGATGAACGAATAATTCGCCAAAACCTGGAACGAATAAAAGTAACGGGCAGAGAGTTAACAGCTGCCGACCATCCCATTATCCGGGATGAGGAAGCTTGTTATGAATCATCTTTATCCGCCATCCAGATTGCAAAAAAATACAATACACGGTTACATATCCTTCACATCAGCACCGAAAAAGAATTGCAGTTATTTACCAATATGTTTCCGCTAAAAGATAAACGCATAACTGCTGAAGTATGTGTGCATTATTTACATTTTACCAGTGATGATTATGCTGAATTGGGTAATAAAATAAAATGCAACCCCGCCATTAAAGCCCCGAGCAATAAAGAAGCATTATGGAAAGCATTGCTGGATGACCGGCTGGATGTAATAGCTACTGACCATGCGCCACATGCATGGGAAGAAAAAAATGGGCCGTATGAAAAAGCACATGCCGGTTTGCCGTTGGTACAACATCCACTTTTACTGATGTTACATTATTACAAACAAAGCAAAATAAGTCTGCAGAAAATTGCAGAAAAGATGAGCCATGCAGTAGCGGAATGCTTTCAGATAAAAGAAAGGGGTTATATAAGGGAAGGTTATGCGGCAGATTTGGTGATAGTTGACCTTAATTCGCCTATAACGGTTACAAAAGAAAATATTTTATATAAATGTGGCTGGAGTCCATTAGAAAATTTTACGTTTCCTGCATCTATTACTCATACGTTTGTTAATGGGGTATTAGTATATGGAAACGGAGTATGGAATGAATCTAATAAAGGGCAACGATTGAAATTTGACAGATAAAGCCCCCAACCCTCTTAAGGGGAGTAAGGCAAACGATTATTTACTTTTATATTCCCCTTTAGGGGTTAGGGGTATGCAAATTGACAAAATATCTTTCAACGACATCTCCATCTTTCACCCGGAAGAGGAGTTTTCTATTTTTCATAAACTGGATTTTACCCGTACCGTTGGTGGACGGGAATGGTTACGAAAATTTTTCAGTGAACCGCATGATGATTTGAAAAAAATTATCGGTACCCAAAAAGTCATCCGCACTTTTATGGAGCATGTGAAGGACTGGCCTACCGATATCAGCAATGGTACCATTCTCGTAATGGATAAGTTTATGGATTATGCCCTCGACCCCATCAGTGAAAATACTGCCTCCTTCAATAATATCTTGTACCGGTGGCTGCATAGTGCCGATTACTCTATGACGAAATATTCGGTAACCCATTTTGCAGACTTCTACCGGGGTATAAAAAAAATAGTTGAGTTGATTGATGGCCTTGATTTGCCTGCCAATATCCAATTATATATTGACCGTATAAGTGGCTTATTGAAAGAAGCACCTCTTCAAAAATTGTCGGAAACAGAAGCCGGGCAAAAATTTTCGCCACGGCAGAATTTATATTTCGCCCATCACCTGCGTGGTCGTTACAGAAATGGCACACTGGAACTGATGGATATTTTCAGTCGCTTAGATGCATGGTACTCGATGGCGGTAGCCGTAAAAACTTATGGACTCAGTTTCCCTGAATTTGTAGAACAGGAAACACCGCTGGTAGATGCAAAAGGATTGTACCATATTTTATTACCTAAGCCTGTAGCGTATGATTTACGCATGAACCCGGAGCATAATTTTCTTTTTCTTACCGGGGCCAACATGGCGGGTAAGAGTACATTGATAAAATCTGTAGGTTCGGCGGTTTTCCTGGCGCATATTGGTATGGGTGTACCAGCAGCAAAAATGAAGCTGACGTTGTTTGATGGTTTGCTTAGTAATATCAACGTAGTGGATAATATTGCAAAAGGCGAAAGCTTTTTCTTCAACAAAGTGCAGCGGATAAAAAACACCATTGAAAAAATAAACAATGGTAAAAAATGGTTGGTGCTGATTGATGAATTATTTAAAGGCACCAATGTGCAGGATGCGATGAAATGTTCACTAACTGTTATAAAAGGATTAATAAAAATTAAGAACTCCCTTTTCATTCTCTCCACCCATTTGTATGAAATTGGTGATGAATTAAAAAACTACCCGAATATTTCTTTCCGCTATTTTGAAACCACTGTAACTGATGAACAACTGAAATTCAGCTACCAGCTAAAAGAAGGCATCAGTAATGACCGTATAGGTTATGTGATACTGAAACGGGAGAAAGTAGTGGATATGCTCGAGAAATTATAATCCCCCATCCCCTAAAGGAGAGTTTTTGCGTACATTTATTGGTAATATACTTTCTATGAAAAAATTCATTCTTGCTCTTCTCCTATCGCTGTTTATTTCCCCTGTCTACTCGCAAAACAAAATTGATGTACTGCATTATAAGTATGAAATAGGATTGAATGATAATAATGATACAATACAGGGGTTAGCCACAATTACATTTATTAAAAAAGAAGGTGGCTCAAATGTGTCACTGGACTTTGTTAGTATAAATGCTGACAATAAGGGTATGAAAGTAATAGAAGCTTCAGTCGGTAAAATCGATTCCTCCTTCAGCGTATACCAGCATAAAAAAGAATCATTACTAATCAGCTCACCCAAAATGCCCAAAATGGGTGACACCTCTTATCTCATTATAAAATACAAAGGCATTCCTGCCGACGGCCTCATCATTTCAAAAAACCAATTTGGTAATCGTACTTTCTTTGCAGACAACTGGCCTAACAGGGCACACAACTGGATTCCCTGTGTGGATGACCCGGCTGATAAAGCAACTGTTGAATTTATTGTAACTGCACCATCACATTACCAGATCATATCTAATGGAATACTAATTGAAGAATCGAATTTGCCCGGGAATAAGAAACTCACCCACTGGAAAGAAGATGTACCTCTCCCCACTAAAGTAATGGTAATTGGCGCTGCAGATTTTGCTGTAAATTATGCTGGAGATTTAAACTGCATCCCTGTTAGTACCTGGGTGTTCCCGGAAAATAGAAAAGAAGGCTTCTATGATCTTGCTCTTGCAAAAGATATTCTTGCTTATCATATAAATTGTATCGGTCCTTATCCATATAAAAAATTAGCCAATGTACAATCTAAAACAAGGTTTGGCGGTATGGAAAATGCCGGAGCAATTTTTTACGGAGAAACTACTATAACCGGCTACCGGCAAGAAGAAGAACTAATATCCCATGAAATTGTGCACCAATGGTTTGGCAACCATGCTACAGAAAAAAGTTTTGCCCATTTGTGGCTAAGTGAAGGTTTTGCCACTTATCTCACCCACGTTTTTATTGAATCAAAATATGGAACAGATAGCCTGAACGAGGAAATGCAGTCGGACCGGGAGATAGTTATTGATTTCGTAAAACAGAGTTTAAGACCAGTAGTGGACAGTACCTCAAATTACCTTAGCCTGCTGAATGCGAATAGTTATAAAAAAGGCAGTTGGGTATTGCACATGCTTCGGAGAGAAATGGGTGATTCTGTTTTCAAAAAATGTATACAACAATACTATGCTGCTTATGGCGGTAAAAATGCTGACACAAAAGACTTGCAAAAAGTGTTTGAATCAGTTTCAGGGAAAAATCTGGAGAATTTTTTTCAGCAATGGCTCTTTAACACAGTAAACCCTTCACTTAAATTAAACTGGAAATATATTCCAAAAGAAAAGAAAATACAGGCAACGCTTATTCAAACACAAAATGGATCTGCCTTTAATTTTCCACTGGAGGTAGCTATTATATTTGCTGACGGTAAGAAAATAATCAAGCGGCTTGTAGTTGATAATCAATCAAAAAAGATAGACTGGCCTGTTTCCGGCAAGCCTGCCAGCATCCGGCTGGATCCTAATGTATCGTTACTTTTTGAAGGAACAGTAACAGAAATAAAATAAAAACTGTTTTCCTGCTTCTCTCACAAAATTGTAACTTAGAAAATTAAACTTTTCCAAGATGTCTGACAATCCCCGGATGCCCGGTCATCCTTCTGATATGAATTCTTCCCGGTCATCGGAAGCTTCATCTAATACAGCTTCATCGCATTATAACACCAATACACCATCACCGTACCCGCCTGCACCGGCTCATTCTTCCAACAATCAAACAAGAAATATAATTTTAGGGGCTATTGCCACTGTTTTTACTTCGACCTTAATTTATTATTTAACTGTATACCAAAACAGGAATAAGTCAGAAAGTAATAATCGCTTGGAAGTAAAGGAAGCAACTATTGAAGCATGGAAATCATACAAGGCTTATGAGAATGCTTATACCAGTAACTTGTTCTCCTTCGAAAAAACGGCCACTGAAACCGGGTCTTTTGATCCCTATTTTGCTGGCTTAAATACCGAATCGAAAAAATTTGTTGCAGATCTTACAGATCTTGCTAAAACTAAAGATATTGACAAAGACCTGGTTAAAGCATTTAACAGGCGGCTCGAGAATGAAAAAAGTACACTTGAAAAAGCGAACGAATATTATGAGCGGCTCAAACAGATTTCAAAAAAAAACACCGGCAATATTAAAAAATTTAAAGAAGATTTTGTTGCAGAGCAAATCCGATATACCCAATATTATAAAGGAGCATACGAAAGAGCCATCACCGATATACAGGAAATTGCGAAAATATTATCCGAACGTCATGGTCAACCATTCTCCATGTCTGATTTTCTGATAATACAGCTAATGCCACAGCGAATAAAGACTCAGGATTCCCTTATCAATGTTCTTCAGCATATAGATATTGACAGTAATGGGAATATTGTTCAGCAAAATTTTGCTACCAATCTCCGTACAAAAGATTTGGAAGGTAACTGGAACGTAGATGGCGATGTGGTTTCCCTGCAAAAAAATGGAGTCCTGAACTGGACGTTGGCCGGAGGAAAAAAAGCCACCGGTACCTGGAAAGTGGTAGAAGAAAAAATAAAAATAGAAGCAACCGTTGCTGGCAGCGATGAAAAAATAAACAATACTTACCGGGTAAGCAATCTTACGGCCTCTTCTTTTACCATTACACAAACCGAGCCGCCTTATGAGCAATTTGATGTAACAAGAATAGTGATTAACTAATACCACTTTCCGGTAGTAAGCAGTCCCATAATTTTCTACTATCTTCAAACCATGCTTGTAAAAACATTTGGCAGTGCTGTGTATGGTGTAGAAGCTATTACCATTACCATAGAAGTAAACTGGATGACCACTGGCAAAGACCCGATGATAGTGGGCTTGCCCGACAATGCAGTGAAAGAAAGTTTGCAACGGATAGAAAGTACTTTTAAAACGAACGGTTTTAGTATGCCCCGTACAAAAGTGGTAGTGAACCTTGCTCCTGCTGATATTAAAAAAAGCGGAACTCCTTTTGATTTACCGATTGCATTGGGAATACTAGGAGCTTCCGAACAATTGGAAAACCGGGATGCTCTGGCCAATTATGTAATAATGGGTGAGTTGTCGTTGGATGGAGAAATTCGTTCCATCAAAGGTGCATTGCCCATTGCTATACAGGCAAGAAAAGAAGGTTTTAAAGGATTGATAGTTCCGAAGATGAATGCAAAAGAAGCAGGCATGGTCAACAACCTGCATGTGTATGGTGTAAGCCATATAAAAGAAGTGATTGACTTTTTTGAAAATGAAGAAAAGGGTTTAGAGCCAACCGTTGTCAACACCAGGGATGAATTTTTTCATTCACAATATGATTTTGAAATTGACTTTGCCGATGTAAAAGGACAGGAAAATATTAAAAGAGCTTTAGAGATTGCTGCAGCTGGCGGACATAATGCCATTTTAATCGGGCCGCCCGGTGCTGGTAAAACAATGCTGGCAAAAAGATTACCAACTATTCTTCCCCCTTTATCATTACAGGAAGCATTAGAAACAACAAAGATTCATTCGGTAGCTGGTAAACTTCCGGAGAACTCCACACTGGTTTCCAAACGACCTTTTCGTTCACCGCATCATACTATTTCTGATGTAGCATTAGTAGGCGGCGGTGGCATTCCACAACCCGGAGAAATTTCCTTAGCACATAACGGTGTTTTATTTTTAGATGAATTGCCTGAATTTAAAAGAACAGTACTGGAAGTAATGCGTCAACCGATGGAAGAAAGAAAGGTGACGATATCCAGGGCCAAAATAGCTACTGATTTTCCGGCAAGCTTCATGCTGATTGCCTCTATGAACCCCTGCCCCTGCGGTTTTTATAATCACCCGGAAAGAGATTGCACCTGCCCACCCGGTACGGTGCAGAAATATCTGAATAAAATATCCGGGCCATTATTAGACAGAATTGATTTGCATGTGGAAGTAACTCCCGTTCCATTCAGTGAACTATCAGCCACAAAGCAACAGGAAAATTCTGCCAGCATCCGTGACAGGGTTATTATCGCCAGGGAAATTCAGGCAGAACGTTACAAAGACAATCCCGGTATTTATTGCAATGCACAAATCAGTAGTAAAATGCTGAAAGAAATTTGTGTTATCAATCAGGTAGGGGCTAATTTATTAAAAATAGCAATGGAGAAACTAAACCTGTCTGCAAGGGCTTATGATAGAATTTTAAAAGTATCCAGAACCATTGCTGACTTAGCACAAAGTGCTGATATAAAACCGGAGTATTTGGCAGAAGCTATTCAATACAGAAGTTTGGATAGAGAAGGGTGGGCTGGGTAAATTCAAGAAATATTCTATCCTTCTTTTTGAACCTTATCAAAACATCTACGCATAAATTTTTTTGACCAGTTAACCTGCTTTAATACAATTCCGGGTATTTTCTCCTGGTAAGCAATTATCTCATCTAATCCGCAAGGCTTCGGTCCAATATACCCTTTAGCATATAGCTGTTCAATGCCTTTTATCTTATATCGTTTAACCATATTCCATATTAAATGGAAGACATATTCATTCCGGCAACTTAAATTCTGTTCATATTTCGACAGCAAAGTGAAATATTCCGGCAATTCTACTTTTATGTTCTTATAATATTTATTGGATTCCTGTGTAGGGCCTTTTCCAATATTCACTAATGGTTGAGGAATGTATATATACCCTGGATGTGCATCAAGATATCGCATATAAAAATCCACATCCTGCACCCAATTAAAATTTGCATCATATTCTATTGAAGTATCTTTCCTATGCATCACCACACTTGGGTGACCTATTACATTCAAATAAAACAAACAAAAAATTGAGTCGTCAAGCATTTTTTTTCTTCCTGCTGACAATAATTCCTTCTTTTTACTACCCGCATCCAGCTTTACCAGATTGCTGGCACAAAAAATAAAATCCTTCCCGGATTTAACAGCCGTATCTGCAAAAATCTGTAAAGCATTTTGGGAGTCAAACCAATCATCGTCATGCATCACTTTTATCCAGTCAGCATTGGCTCTCCGCATTACTTTAATGCAATTACTCCCTGCACTTATAATGGTTTGATTTTTTTCATAAAAAATGGGTAGCTCAGTTTTGTATGCATTTATCAGCTTTTCCACACTATCATCCGGGCTGTTATCATTTATTATTATTTCAAAATCCCGGAATGTCTGAATACTTATGGAGTCTAGCAGCTTTTTAAGCAAATGTGTTCGTTTATACGTTGGGATACAAATAGAAATAAACGGTTTGCTCATTTTATCTTTCTCTTGCTATTAATGTATAAAATTAAGTAATAAATGCTGCTACTGCTTTCCCCTATTGATTTAATAATAATTTTGCCTGTTTTTTCTTTCTGAACCGGGTTAATAAATACTGCCAATGAACTTCTTTATCTTTATGCGCAATCACCGGCTATGCAGAAGTATTTTCAACATCTCAATCAATATTATGATAAGATTTATGTGCTAAGTGTGGAAGCCGCAGCAGCAAGAAGAGAATTATTTGCCCAACGTTTCAAAGGACTAGCATATTCCTTTTTCTTTGGTGCCGATAAAAACAAGTTCACTATTGAAGAAACTATTGAAAAAAATATTTTTAGTGCCGAATTGACAAGGAAACATCACCGCTATGGCAAAACAATGAAGCCCGGCGAAATAGCCTGCGCCTGGAGTCATAAGATGATGTACGAAGAAATCATTGCACAAAACTATAACCGGGTATTGATTTTTGAAGATGATGCAGTACCTGATGAAACCCTGATAAAAAAAATACCTGAAATACTTAAAGAAATACCTGCAACTTGTGAATTACTAATGTGGGGTTGGGCTAAAAATGGAGCTATAACTATTGGTGGATCTCTAAAACAGTTAGTCTATCATATTCAGTATAGTATTGGTCAATCAAAATGGCACCATCGCATCATCCGGAATTTGTATGCCAGGCCCTTTTCCAAACATCTTAAAAAAGCCGGTTTTCACGACTTTACTTATGCCTATGCTATCAGCCGGACGGGGGCTGAAAAACTACTGCAAATGCAAACTCCCATCCAGTATGTTGCAGATAACCTGCTGGCACATGCAGCAACAAATGAAGTTCTTGATAGCTATATTACCTGTCCCAAAATCTTCCTGCATGACACATTGCCGGATGGAACTGCTAGAGATTCGTATATTCGATAGGTTTTTATCAAAAAAATTGTGCCATAGTTTCCGGTCGTGGCTTTGTCACGGTTTTTGCTAAATTAAAAGCTTTAATTATCAACTGTAATTATGAAATGAGCCATAAAAAGCTTCTTACAAGCTGTAAAGAACAGCTGAAGCGAATTCCATAGCCTTGCCCCGATGATTTCGGGGTGGCCAACTAAAACTATAATACACACATGAAAATCCTTTTTAAATATCTTAAACCCTATAAATGGCTGGTGGGGTTAGTATTGGTGCTGGCCGCTATTAATATTGGCTTCTCCTTAATTGATCCGATTATTTTTGGAAAATTAGTGAACCTGGGAAGCTACCACCAAAAAGTGGAACCCTTAACCTGGAATGATTTTCTTTTTACCCAAAAAGAATATACAGATACCGGTGTGAAGATGGATGCAAAAGGAGTTGTCCAAAAAACAGAAGATACAAAAGTTATTTATGGTGTAGTATGGTTATTAATTGCTTCAATTTCTGTAGCCATGGTAAGCCGTATTGCCAAAGCGTTCCAGGATTATTTTCTAAGCCTTATTACACAAAAATTTGGTGCCACCATTTTTACTCAGGGCTTACAACATGCCATGAAACTCCCGTACCAGGAATTTGAAGATGCAAGAAGTGGTGAAACCCTGAGTGTATTGCAAAAAGTAAGAATAGATACAGAGAAATTTGTTGCCTCCTTTATTAATATACTTTTTCCTGTTATTGTAGGTATCGTTTTTGTGGCGGTATATGCCACCACCATTCACTTGAGCCTTCCGTTGGTTTATTTTGGGGGTATATTTTTATTGACGATTATTTCAAACCTGCTAAGCAAAAAAGTAAAGACGATCCAGAAAAAAATAGTTGGGCAAACAACTGCATTGGCAGGTGCCACTACTGAGTCGCTCCGGAATATTGAATTGGTAAAAAGTCTCGGTCTTACCAAACAGGAAGTATCAAGGTTAAATAAAAATACCTTTAAGATATTAGGACTTGAGTTAACCAAAGTAAAACGCATCCGCAGTATCAGCTTTGTACAGGGAACTTTTGTCAATACATTACGTCAAATCATTCTTTTTCTTTTAATGCTATTTATTTATCAGGGAAAAATGGATGCAGGGCAAATAGTAACTATGCAGATTTTTTCCTTCTTTGTATTTGGACCGCTGCAGGAAATTGGTAACATCATCCTAACTTACAGGGAAGCACAAGCTTCGCTGGAGAATTTTCAAAACCTGATGAAAAAAGCACCGGAGCCTCAGGCATTAAATCCGAAACATTTAGGGCAGATCCAAACATTAGAATTTAATCAAGTTGCTTTCAAACATCATACAGCTTCACATAAAGCAATCAATGATATCAGTTTCAAAGTAAAAACCGGTGAGACTATTGCTTTCGTAGGGCCATCCGGTTCAGGTAAAACAACCTTGATGAAATTATTGGTTGGCCTGTACCGTCCGCAGGAAGGAAGTATTTTGTACAACGGTATTGATGAAAACAATATTGACTTTGAAGACCTGCGCAACCAGATTGGTTTTGTAACACAGGACACCCAACTTTTTTCCGGTACTATTAAAGAGAACCTGACCTTCGTTAATCCATCAGCAACAGATGAAGATTTAGAGGATGTACTTGGCAAAGCTTCCTGCCAAAATATGCTGGCAAGGGCTGAAAAAGGATTGGAAACGATGATTGGTGAAGGTGGCTTAAAATTATCCGGCGGAGAAAAACAACGCCTCTCAATTGCAAGGGCATTATTGCGTAAACCGAAGTTGCTATTATTTGATGAAGCTACTTCTGCATTAGACTCCTTAACCGAAGAAGAAATTACCGATACCATTCGTGAAATTTCATTACAGGGCGAACAGGTTACTATTTTAATTGCTCACCGCCTTTCTACTATCATGCATGCAGATAGAATTTATGTATTGGAAAAAGGTGATGTAGTGGAAACTGGCAATCATGAAAAACTACTGGAAGAAAAAGGACTGTATTATGCAATGTGGCGCCAGCAGATTGGTGAACGAAAAAACAGGGTTCCTGTTACTTAAAAATTATTTATGGGATTGCTTTCAATATTAGGACTTGGAAGTGGTAAAATAAAAGAAGCTCTTCACAGAGGTGCCATCATTATAGATGTAAGAACTGCGGCCGAGTACGACCTTGGTCATGTCCCCGATG
The DNA here is from genome assembly GCA_031374245.1 of Chitinophagaceae bacterium. Lineage (GTDB taxonomy): Bacteria > Bacteroidota > Bacteroidia > Chitinophagales > Chitinophagaceae > JJ008. The sequence continues at coordinate 14,004 of JANMFO010000449.1, forward strand.
CATTAAACATACCGGTTGATCGTATCAATGTCAGCATTCAAAGAATCAAAGCCGCAAAAAAGCCGGTGGTACTTTGTTGTAATTCAGGCGTCAGAAGCAGCAATGCCCTTCAGCTACTCAAAGCACAAGGAATAAAAGAAGTATATAATGGCGGAAGCTGGGAAAAGGTGTTAAAACTAACAAGAAGCTTGTAACAATCAGGGGTTCACTTTTACCTTAACTGATTTGGTGGTGGTGTTCAATCCATGATCTTCAAATGTTACTGTTACGGTATAATTAACAGCAGCAGTAACAGTGGCAGTGTACGAAATACTATAATCATAAGACAACAAACCATGTATTTCGTAAAGTTGTTCTTTTAACACTGCTCCGTTTGCATCATTTGTAATGCGTATGCTTCCCCGGTAAAGGCCATAATCATCCGTTAGTTTTCCGGTTATATTTATCACATTTCCACTGGTAAACACCTGGTTAATTACGGGAGTAGTAATGTCAATAACAGGTGCAGTTACATCTGTAGGCGTTACCACATGCGGGCCACCGCTCCCATCACCATCATCTGTAGCAGTACCCCCTTTAGAGCAAGCAGCTAAAACAGTTACCAGTACCGAAAAGAAAAATATGTGTTGAATTCGCATTTTCATTCGTGTAAATCTAAGGTTCTTTTTTTTCTTTATTGCCCCATAGATCGCTGAAAAAATTAGTTTTCTCCAGTTCTTCCATATCACTCAGTTCCCATTCAAGGGCTTTGGTGCTTTGAGAAATTTCCAGCAACGAAATAACCAGCGAGGCAAGCAGGCTTAACAGGCTGGCGGCAAATACATAGCTTGTAAACTCACCCCATTGTCTGTACACACTATACATTGTCACCACACAACATAAAAAACTAAAAACACCCAATGCCTGCATCTGCCGCACCATATTGATACGAATCCTCAAAATCTTAATCTGGTTCAGGAGATGGGTCTTCTTATCCCCTTTCATATACTCATCGTGCAATTTCCGGATAAGGTTGGCCAGGGCCAGGTATCTGTTAGTATAAGCCAGCAACAATAAACTGATAGCCGGGAATAATAAAGCCGGTGTGTTGAAAGTGATTTCCATGGCACAATTTACTTAATAATAAACAAGTCGGATTTATTCACCTAACTGCATTACTACTATCATCGTCTCTTGCGTCGCACTCTTCAACGTTCTGTCCAGTACTGAGCTTGTTAAAGTACCTGCATACGCTGTAACTCATTTATTTTTCGACAAATTCAACGGGACGTTCAACTTAACCGAAAAATTTCTTCCCATCCCAAATACTCCCGACCTGCCAGTAACCAAATCATCCACTGTATACTTCAACCTGCTCAGATGATTTTGATAAGCCACATCAGTAATATTAGAAACTGAAACATGAAGGCTGAACAAGACTTTATTGTTAACCGAAATATCAGCACCTATGCCAGCATTTAATAACGCATACCCGGGTGTAGCCGTTTCTGTACTATAACCGGTAAAAGGTTTTTCCTGGTTAAATATTTTATCAATACCAGTCTTCAAATAAAAATTCTGGAATGATTTACCAGCTTTTTTAAAAGTGGCTCTCAACTCACTTGTAAGCTTTGCTGCCGGTATCAATGGAAGGTTATTACTCCCATCAATTGCATTATCAAAACGGCCACGGACAAATGATACAGCATTTTCAAAATGCAGCCAATCCAGCGGATGCGGATGAATATCTAATGAAGCTTCTATACCATACAATTTCGCATTATTTTGATTGAACTTGAAAGCCGGTATATCATCACCGCTAACATTCACCAGTGAATCGCCACCAACAACAGATTCCAGTTTCCGGTAGAAAATAAAATCATTCATCCTGTTATAAAATGCAGCCAGCCCGATACTGAAATGTTCATAGTTAATATCTACACCGCCGTCCAGTTGCAAACTTGTTTCTGATTTCAGGTTTTGTTCGCCGTATTCATACCGGTTCGTTCCTTCATGTGCACCATTGCTCGCAAGCTCCGCCAACGCAGGTGCACGGAAACCTCTGGCTATGTTTGCCTTTAGCGTAACAGCATCAGAAGGTTCATAGCTGATGCCCACACTTCCTGATATATTTGCAAATGATTTTTTAAAGGCAGTGAATTTAGTAGTAGCCCCATCATTAAATTCTTTTGAATCAACCGAACGATTATCAAAACGAAGGCCACCACTTACAGTTGATTTCTTAAAGAGCCGTTGCACATACACAAACCCACCAATATCAAAAATGCTGTATTCCGGTATCAGCACTTCTTCTCCTTTATTCTGGTTACTCTGGCGCATTCCATTTACTCCAACTGTCGTATGCCATTCTTTCATCTCAGGAAATTGCCATTGCAGATTGTAGTTAATCGTTTTCAGATCAAAAAACAAACTCTTTTCAGAAGGGTCTTCGGGGTTACCGAATTCCTGCCGCAGATTATTCTGATAGCCCAGGTTTATTTTCAGACGACTTTTATTGATTACAAAATTATTATCGCTTATAATTTTATTATGCTGAACTCTTTGTTGAGGTACAAATAAATTTCTCGAGTCAAGATCCTGTGGAGTGGCAATCCTTTCAAGTGGTGAACCAACAAATAAAATAAATTTTCCGGTTGCATCATCTCTGTCACCTTCTATCAATCCAAGTCTTTGGTCAAAGCGGCTGAAAATAAGATGGCTGTAGCCCCAGCTTTTATTAATACCAACGTAGCCGCCGAAATTTTTTTCATTGAACCTGGAGTTGAGCACTTTACCATCATACTTATTTTTATAATCACCTGAAGATTTATAAGTACCATACACATTCCAGTTAAATCCTTTTTCGTTTCCGGCAATATTTCCATTAATGCCAAACAAGCCACTATTGCTTTGATAATTGGTCAGCATATTTGCCTTCAATGTTCCTTCTGCCACTGGTATATTAGTAATAAAGTTTACCACACCTGCCAACGCATCACTGCCATACATTAATGAGGCCGGGCCTTTTAATACTTCAGCTCTGGCGATACTCAGCTCATCAATTTCCACTCCATGTTCATCACCCCATTGCTGGCCTTCCTGCCGCACACCTTCGTTTACCACTACTACCCTGTTGTATCCAAGGCCACGAATAAATGGTTTGGATATGGCCGGCCCGGTAGAAAGTTGCGACACACCGGGAATATGAGTTAAAGCATCAATGATATTGGTAGCAGAGGATTGTAATAAAGCCGACTTCCTTAAGGCTGTTACCGGAACTGGTGACTTACGGATACTTGTAGCACCGGAAACTCCTGTTACAATTACTCCCTGGTTTTCTATTACTACTGATGAAAGTGCAAAATCTTTTTCTGTATTTGTGTTTAATTCGATATGCTCAACCAATGTGGCATAACCGGCAGAGGATATTTCAACGATATGGTGACCGGAAGGAATATTGTTTAATGAATATTTCCCTTGTGCATCTGCAATAGTCCCTATTTTATCATCAGCAAAATAAACGGAAGCTCCGGGTAATGGTTCGCCGGTTTTTGCATCTGTTATTTTTCCGGATAAACTGACTTTTACAACTTCATTTTCTGTTTTCCTATTTTTATCATTTGTAGAATTATCAGTGAATTTATTTTGTGCCAGTAACAAAACAGTAGTTTGTAAAAACAATACAATACACAGCAATATCTTTTTCATATTCATTCTTTAATTTGATTGATATGCCTGAAAGCATTCAACACAATGCGAAAATATTTTTTGGAAATAAATGGGAGATACTGTCATCAGATCTGACAGCACAGAAATAAAGAATTAAAATGAAGGCGGACCTCTGTCAGAAGAAGTATTCCCAGTCTGGAAGTGATAAGCTATTGAAACGGATGTATATTCTTTAACTAAGAATGTAAAAGGAATAGCTGTTCCGAAGGGCTCAGGCAGTTCAGCATCTTTTGCAACTGTAAAATCACAAATAACACAACCCGCATTGTTTGATATTATCGAAATTCCGCTTTTCTCTGTATTGTTAGCTGCTTTATTATGGGTATGAAAAACCTTTTCTGCATATATAAAGACCAACAATGCAAGCAGCAGGCTTGCAATAATCTTTCTGTAAATACTATGTAATGAAATATGCACAGAGCAAAAGTAATGCTTTCCCGATATTTGCAACAACGTTTCGTTATTTTTATTTAAACGGTCTGTATGATTATAAAACATACCTCCAATAATCCTTATAAAAGCCCGGTAAAATTTCTATTTTTATAGCACTAAGTATTTGTCCTTTAAGATTAATAATAACCGACCGTTAAACTTTAAAAGGCGTAGCTATTCAAAACAAATTCAACTGTATGAAAATGAGACTGCTTATATATTCTTTACTCGCAGGTTTGGTTTTCCTGATAGGATCTTGCAACAAAACTGATACTCCCGCTGCTCCCGACCCCTGCCTGGGAGTTAGCTATAATATCCAGTTTTTGAAATCAGAAGCAATTGGCACATCCAGCAACGGCACTATCAACATTACTTACCCTGTTGGAGATACCATTTCTTACAGCCTTAATACAGGGGCATTTCAGCCTTTGCCAAATTTTACTAACCTGGCTGCCGGTAATTATGTAGTTACAGTAAAAAATGAAAAAGGCTGTACCGATACAGCTCAGATAGCAATTCTTAACTATGGACCGAAATATGCCCTCGTAAAGCAACTAATAATTGGCTACTGCGGCCCCTGCCACCGGAACGGTGGTAACAGCGGTACAAAAAATTTCGATACTGATGCTAGCATTATAAACAGTTGGGATAGAATAAAGGCAAGAGCAGTAGATAATCTTCCTACAAGAATGCCAGAAGCTCCCAATGCTGCTTTAACACCTGTTGACAAACAAAAGATTACTGATTGGGTAAATGCCGGGCATAGGCAATCAGATTAAAAGAATTTCTTTTAAAATTTACTATCAAAATAAAAAATGCCGCTAAACATTCAGTGGCATTATCTTTTATTAAAAAATTTTATTATTATCTCACTTTCAGCATAGCTCTTACATGCTGTGTTACTCCATTCTGGAATCTTGCATAATAAATACCCGGAGGTAATGATTCGCCGTTGAATGTAACAGTGTAAGTACCGGCAGTCGGATACTCGGCATCTATCAGCACTTTCAGCATTCTGCCAAGTGTATCAATAATCTGGATAAGTGTATGCCCTCCTTCTGTTTTGAATTTGATAGTTGTACTTCCGGTAAAAGGGTTCGGCGCATTGGTAATTAAAAAATCGCCGCTGGCAGGTGGTGGTGGAGTAATGCCGCTACATGCACCAGCTTTAATCAATGGCAAACTTTGTAACTGGCTATTAATACCCGGAGGAAACAATGAACTAACCACCGAACTATCCAGACAAAACCATTTCTCCAATATTGTTGAATAAATACTTCTGAAATCATATTGCATTGGAACGTTATCATTCACAGAAGCATTAGCAGGAATAGTTGGGTTAACTCCCAGCATACCCGGGTCTATTTTGCTTCCAAACAAAAACATTGGTGCAGCGGCACCATGGTCTGTTCCTACGCTAGAGTTAGATTTAATTCTTCTTCCAAATTCACTGAAGGTCATCCCTACCACCCTGTCTTCCACACCCAGCCCTTTTATATCATCCTGAAATGCTTTGATAGCGGCTGATACTCTGCCTAACAATGTAGCATGGGATCCGGTAGTCGTATCTGTATTTGCCTGAACAGAGTGAGTATCAAATCCACCAAAACTCACCATATACACTCTTGTCTTTAATCCGCCAGCTACTAATCGGGCAACTATTTTCAATTGGTCAGCTAAAGAGTTATTAGTTGGATAAGTTCCCTGTTGTGTAACTGCTGCAGCTGCAGCTTTTATAACGGTTGAATATTTTTGTGTTTGCTGATTAACCTGGCGAATGAATTTCAATTCCTTTCCGGCAGGTGTGTTAGCTGTGGGATCTGTAGTACCGCTTACTAAATTATAAAAGGTAGTGGGGTTGGTAATACTCATCCCCATATTCACAGTCGGTCCTTGTAATGTTAATGATGTAGTAGAACCGATTTGTATTGCCAATGGATCAGGCATATCTGTACTGGGATAACCTACCGGGAAATTGGGATATTCGTTATTAAGATACCGACCAGCCCAGCCACTGTATACTTCCTGGTTACTGTTAGATCCACTCATCCAAATGTCAGTAGCACGAAAGTGAGAAAAGTTTGGTTGTGGGTAACCAACAGCCTGTATCACTTTCGCTTTGCCTTCTGAAAATAAAGATTGTAAGCCTGTCATTGCAGTATGTATACCAGTGCCATTAACACCAGCTATTGAAAGCACCCTGTTTTCCGGAATAGCCACATTGCTCCTTGCATTAAAATAATTTAAGTAAGCCGCACCAACCGGAATCACCATATTCAATCCATCGTTACCGCCAGACAATTGAATTATTACCAATACATGGTCTGTAAGAGTTGTGCCACGCATCAATGCCTGCACCAACGGTGAGTTACTGTTAAACGCCTTCACGGAATAGCCATTTATTACCTCTGGTAAAATGGCTGCTGCGGGTATGGCATTCAATAAAAAATCTTTTCTTTTCATTGGTATATATTAAAATGAAAATGCTGATTTAGGATAATTGATATTCTGACAAATTGAAAAAATACTGGAACAATGATTTCAATCTTGTATTCACTGTATTAAAATTGGCGACTGTCGGACTGGCTTCATAAGCTGTCCAGGCATTAGTCCAATAATAATCCCACTGCTGTCCACTCAAAAGTATTTGTGTTTTTATCTGACTTTTTGATTGAAGTGATAAATCATTCCGGAAAAAAATGCTAAGTGCTTCTTCTATTAAATCGTTGGGATTGCCAGGATTTGTAAGCGTTTTTACAAATTCCACGCAATTAAACTGTACCCTGATATTATTCTGACTATACCCGGTATTTACCATCGTATCAGTAAACTGGTTACGCTTTGGCAACGAATCGGAGTTAATCCATATTTCATGAAAAAGTGGTTCCTGGTAATAAGCTGGCATACCTGAAACATTAGGTGGATCATGCAGGCTTTGTCCCATATTTACCATCCAGTTATAAAAAGTATTCCAATGTTTGTAGCTGGCGTCCCAATCTGTCAATGCAGGAAACACTGTATTCATTTCCCTTATTGACCCAATCACCTGGTCTGCCGGTGGTTTTATCAAGCAACCCCTGTTCAGCATATCATAGAAATGTTCGCTTTTGAACAATGCCGCCAGCATGGGTTTGATCTCGTAATTATTACTCCTGAAAATATCTGCTAATGGTGTAATAACATTGGTTTCCGTAGCAGCATCAATTGTATAATAAACAAACCAGCGATAGAATTTTCTGACAATAAATTTGGCAACTTCCGGTTGCGCAAAAATCATATTTAGCAGATCAGTTAATTCAAGCGTTCCGGCTGTAGCCCCCGTGCGGCCGGTAATAACTGTATTATTAAAAAAGGAAGAAAACGTTTTATTAACGCCATTGGCAGTATGCCTGTTGGAGTTAAAAAATGAGGTATAGGTAGTTCCATTAACCTGCCAGCCAGTTAATACTTTTGCAGCCTCTTTTACATCATTCTCTGTATACTTTGAATCAGGCCCTTTACCCAATGTAAACAACTCCATTAATTCCCTTGCATAGTTTTCATCCGGAGCAGATGCAACATTGAGATAGCCATTTAAGTAACGCAGCATCGCTACATCTGTAGTAATATTATTTACCAGTTGCTTATAATTTCCCAATGCATATTGGCGAATCAGATCGTGTTGTTTGTAAACCCAGTTCGTATTCCCAACATCACCTGACTCATTTCCAAAATGGTCTACCATAAACATGATCAGTTTTTCCCTGATACTCCTGTCCTGGTTTATCATTACACCCGTCCACCATTTTTTATAAGAACCCCTGCGTTGAGATTGTACAGTACCATCGCTATTGATATCATTTATCCAGGTAGTGCCTTGCAAAATGTTTGGATCAGGTGTAACACCGGGAGTTGTAGACGTAACATACTCTTTTACCGGAGGTGCAGGCGCAGGTGCAGTTGGAGTCAATAATTCATCTACGGCCTGACTCATCGTCCGGGTTTTAAAGTAACTAACGTCGGCTTTTTTTGCACCGAACATTGTTCTTTTCAATAAATGAACTACTTCCTGTTCAGTCCAGGGGCCGGTGTATGAACTAATACCAGATTCTGTACGGAATGGCTGAGTAACCTCCGCATTCTGATCTGCTGATTGCTTTTTTTTACGGCCTTTTAGAAAATCTCTTCTATCCATAATCAGTGATTTTGGTTCAGCAATGAACTACGACTATAAAACTACAAATTCGTTTAAACATTTTTTAATATATATTCTTGTTTAAACCCGGTTTTTTAATAGTAAATCTACCTGACAACAGTTTTAAAATAAAATAGCCTATTGCAGAGCAACAGGCTATATCATGATTACTTACAATCTGACTATAAATTCTCAATAATCCCCGCAATACCCTGACCGCCGCCTACGCAGGCTGACACCATTCCGTATTTCTTATTCAACCGTTTCATGTCATTAAGCACTTGTACAGTTAGTTTACAACCAGTACAGCCCAAAGGATGACCTAATGCTATAGCACCGCCGTTAATATTTACTTTGGAAGCATCTAATCCGGCTTCCCGGATAACAGCCAATGCCTGTGAAGCAAATGCCTCGTTTAGTTCTATCAAATCAATTTGAGAAAGATTCATTCCAGCTTGCTTCAATGCTTTGGGGATAGCAGCCACCGGACCTATACCCATGATACGGGGATGCACACCTGCCACTGCACAACTAACCAGGCGGCCAATGGGTTTCAATCCCAGTTCATTCATCATCTTTTCTCCCATTACAATTACAAAGGCTGCTCCGTCTGATGTTTGTGAAGAGTTACCTGCCGTTACCACACCACCTGCTGCAAACGCCGGTTTCAATTTCGCCAATGCTTCAACAGAAGTATCTGCTCTTGGCCCTTCATCGGTATCTACTGTATAATTTCTTTTTTGTCTTTTCCCTTTTGCATCCACATAGGTTTCCTCAATATTAATAGGTAAAATGCCTGATTTAAAATGCCCGTTCTGAATAGCAGCAATTGCTTTCTGATGTGAGTTATAAGAAAACTCATCCTGCGCCTCACGGCTGATATTATAATCTTTGGCTACTGCTTCAGCAGTAAGCCCCATACTTAAATAATAATCCGGGTCTTCTTTAGCAATAGAATATGCAGGTACAGTTTTCCATCCTGCGGTAGGAACAAGGCTCATACTTTCTGTACCACCGGCAACAATACAATCGGCCATGCCCATCCTGATTTTTGCAGTGGCAATAGCTATAGTTTCCAAACCACTGGCACAATAGCGGTTCACCGTTACTCCCGGCACATCAATACCTAATGCACGGGCAGAAATGATTCGACCAAACTGTAAGCCCTGCTCTGCTTCCGGTACTGCATTGCCAACAATCACATCATCCACTCTTTTTGGATCCAGTTGCGGAACTGATGCCATTACTCCTTTTATTACATCAACCGCCAAATCATCGGGACGGTAAAAACGGAGACCGCCACGTTTGGCCTTACCAACTGCGCTTCTGTAACCGGCTATTATATATGCTTCCTGCATAAAAGAGTTTTTAGTTTATAGTTTGTGGTCTGTAGTTCTTATACCTTGAAAAGTCTGCCTCTGCTTTAAGAGGCTAACTACAAACCTTATTTGGTTGTTTATGCAACTTTCTATACCAAAAATAGAAATACTTATTATACCAACCAAAAAGGCCTATAAAAGTTCAATTATCTTCGCAGCCGATTATGTACAAAATTTTAAGGAGTATACTTTTCTTGTTTTCCCCGGAATGGGTGCATTATTTTTCCATGAATGGCTTGAAATTGCTAAGCAATATTGGTTTTAAAAGAATAATTGCAAAACTCTACAAGCCAACAGGCAACCAACCACAAAGCTTATTTAATATTCAGTTTCCTAATCCTGTAGGCTTAGGAGCAGGTTTCGATAAAAATGCCCGTTACCTCAGCGAACTGGAATGCCTGGGATTTGGCTTTGTGGAAATAGGAACTGTAACACCGAAGCCACAAGCTGGTAATGATAAACCCCGATTATTCAGACTGCCAAAAGACAAAGCTCTTATCAACAGAATGGGTTTTAATAATGATGGAGTGAAAGTAGTTGCTGAGAGGTTGAAGAACTGGAGAGAAAGTCAAGAGTCAAGAGTAAGGAGTCTTGAGTCAACAGCCTCCGACTCCCGACTAATAGCTAATAATTCCCGACTCATCATCGGTGGAAACATTGGTAAGAATAAAGTAACTCCCAACGAAGATGCATGGAAAGACTATGAAATCTGTTTTAAAGAGTTGCATCCTTATGTTGATTATTTTGTAGTGAATGTAAGCTCTCCCAATACACCCGGCCTGAGAGAGTTGCAGGAAAAAGAATCATTGCGTAAAATTTTATCGCACCTGCAAACGATTAATGCAACACAAACTAATCCTAAGCCATTATTATTAAAAATAGCACCGGACCTTACAATGGAGCAGATTGATGACGTAATTGATTTGGCTCTTGAAATAAATCTTGACGGGCTTGTGGCAACCAACACTACCATCAGCCGTAGAGGACTCACAACTCACGACTCCCGACTCACTACAATTGGTGCTGGCGGATTGAGTGGCCTGCCATTAAAACAAAGAAGCACTGAAGTAGTGAAGTATATTTGTGATAAGACAAAAGGAAAAATTCCTGTGATTGCATCCGGTGGTATTTTTACAGGCGATGATGCAAAAGAGAAACTAAATGCCGGCGCAGCATTAGTACAAGTGTGGACAGGGTTTATTTATGAAGGCCCTGCCATTGTAAAACGAATCTGTAAATCATTATAACAAATAATTGAATGGAACATTTATTTACATCAGAAAGTATTATCAGTTTTTTTATACTTGTTGTACTGGAAGTTGTTTTAGGAATTGATAATGTAATTTTTGTCAGCATTATCCTGAACAGACTGAAAGGGAGTAAAGATCAGAATAAAGCCCGTCGTTTCTGGATGATTTCGGGAATTATAATGCGCAGCTTATTATTGATGGGGCTTGGCTGGTTGCTGGCACAAAAAGGAAAAGCCGTTTTCACATTGGCAGGTAAAGGTTTTGACTTAGCCAGTATTGTTATGCTGGCAGGTGGTTTATTCCTTATTTATAAATCCGTAATGGAAATACACCATAAACTGGAAGGTGAAGACCCGAATGAAGCTTTAAAAAATCAAAAACCGCTGTCGTTTGGCAATGCTCTTGGTCAAATTGTATTAATTGATGCGGTATTCTCATTCGACAGCATTATTACTGCTGGCGGTACTGCCAAGCATGTAGAAATAATGATAGCAGCAGTTGTTATTGCCATGACGATTATGTTTTTATTCAGTCCGGCCATTTCCGGTTTTATTCATAAACATCCTACATTGAAAATGCTGGCTCTATCTTTCCTGGTAATGATTGGCTTAAGCCTGATTATGGAAGGCTGGGATGCCGATGCTGCTCATGAGCTAAAGCTGAAAAACTATATCTACTTCGGTATGGCATTCTCTTTTGTGGTTGAAATGCTCAACATGACTATGATGAGTCGTGCAAAAAAGAAAAGGTCCCGCATTGTACAGTTAAATGAGCCGGTACTTAAGGAAAAGGGCAAAGATGAATATTCAGATATGGCAAAATAAAAGCCAACCTTCTTAAGGTCGGCTTTTAAAAATCTGATAACTTTAATGTATGATTTTATACTGTCCGGTCATAAACTGTGACGACATATTTACATTACTAATCGCCTCAATTTTCAAATACTTCAATCCATTGGCAGATGGTATGGTAACACGAGTGTCGTCAGGATTTTCATATTCGGCAATAAGTCGCCCATTGGGTAGAAATAGCGAAGCCTTAATGTCAATGTTCTCGCTGGTTATTGTTACAGGTCCGGGATTTCTGAAATTAATCCGGATAAAATCAACATCTCCTGCTTGCTCCAGCACTCCTGTTATCTCATTTTCTAAAATAATTGACCCTCCGTCGGATTGATTGGGAAAATCATCTTCCTTTAAATCAACCTGGTCATTCAAAAAAACAAAATCGTTTTGTGAAATACCATACCCAGGAACGAGGCATGGTTGAGCAAACCAATTAATAATTCTTTTGCCAAAGCTATTTCCCATTATTGGAACAAAAGAAAGTGGCCCGGTACCAAAACCGGGATGATACTCTGTAATAAAGTTGCAGCTTTGATTGTACAAACTCTGATGCCCCAGCCCCATAGTATGGCCTACTTCATGGGAAATAGTAAATGCTATCTCCGATAATAAATTTCCATATAAACTGGCAAATACAAAACAAGGATTATTGCTAAGCCTGAAAGTTAAACCAGCAAATGGCGACACACCAGCAACAAAGTTAGGTTGACCTATACGATTCGGGAAAGTCGTAATAATACATACTTGCTTATTAGCCATAGGATAAGCATCATATACTGATTGCTCAGTTGTAAATTGAATATTAAAAGGAGAAAAATCATCTTTTACGAGTTCAATTACTATATTTTTTTGCGCTGCTGTAAGATTCGGCGCATCGCAATTGAATGTCCCATTTCCTACAATCGGGCTGGTAACAAAACCTCCCTGTGCATTACCATTTCCCCTTCGAACAATGGCTCCATCAAAATCAAGAAAAATTAACAGCTCTGCTGCCTGTGCATCTGTTTTTAGTGTATTACTTAACATAGCCTGCTTCATTTCAACAGACATATTAGTCATAGCTTCTTCCATACCGCAGCGGGGCACCTCTTGTTGTTCCAGCATAATATTTTCAGTTTCAGGCAGGTCAACCGTTTTCTGGCAGGCTGTCAGAAATAGTGATGATAGGCTAATGAGAAATAGTAATTTTTTCATAATTGTTAGTTTTAATTTTTTGGATTTATTTATTGTTTTATAATTTTCCGATTCACCACTTCTTCTTCAGTTTTGTACTGCAACAAATACATTCCTTTGGCATATTTACTCATGTCTATCGTCATCGTTTGTGCAGATACGGTTTGCTGTTGCAATAGTTTCCCATCGGTGTTATAGATACGTAATGTGCCGTTCTGTTGTAATCTACTAATGGTTAGTACATCACTTACCGGGTTTGGGTATACCGTTACGGCAGCACTTGCCTGCTTACTAAGTTTTATGATGTTAGAAAAAGTAAACCTGCCATCCACATCTATTGACTTTAACCGGTAGAATGCCACCGTTCTGCTACTGAAAGTATTTACATCTGGGAATGAATACTCTGAGCCGCCAGCCAACACCGTTCCGATTACAGTAAAATCAACTCCGTTATCACTTCGTTGCACTTCGAACCGGCTTACATTTATTTCATTGGCGGTTTTCCATTGCAACAGCGCATCGTTGTTTTGTTTGCTACCGGAAAAAGAAATAAGGTTTAATGGTAAAACTGTGCTTCCAATATTTGAGCCAGACATCATAAAATTTCCACTTATACTGTTTACAGTAAAAATTCGTACATAATAAAAATTCCCTATAATAAGATTGCTTAACGATACTATGTTCGTAGTGGAACAGTTACCGATATCATCTTGGCCAAGGCAGATGAGTGCATTACAATTACCGGCATATACAGAAATTCCCGGGTCAAAAGAACATGGTGAACCTACACCCACAACGGTTACAGAAGCAGTATTAGCAATTGCTTTAAATTTATACCAAACGTCACGATTGGAACCATTGCCACAGAAGGCCGGATTAAAAAACTCAAAGTGCCCATCAAAAAATATTGACCCCAGGGCTGTTTGACTCAACAAGTCAATTGCGCCTGCACATATATCATTTGGAACCGTATTCGGATTCGATATAGTAAACTGTGTTGTATTAATGTTGCAGGAAGAAGGACTGGAGCAACTTATACGGGGAAATGCATACCAATAATAAGTGTCATTTAAAAAAAGTAAAGTTTTACTGGTTCCAGTAAAAGTACCATATAAGGTGGTTGGGGGATTGGTTGTACCCAGGTAAATGTCATACGGAGTGGAAACCCCTGCATTGCTCCAATTAAGCGTAACAGCCGAAGTGGAAACCGTAGCCCCATTTACAGGTGCAATGTTTGAAACACAACTTAAAACCTGGCAACCGGAATTGAAAGTAGTAATAGCAGACTCACAACCGGATAATATACAATTGAAACCAACCGGTGCTATGTACCATGAATAGGCAGTATTTGCAATAAGGTTAGTAATAGTTGCTGTAGTACTTGTATAGTTTCCTTGCAACGTTAATGGAAGACTATTACCAAAATACAAATTATAAGATATTGCACCAGCAACAGTATTCCAGCTGAGATTAGCAGTTGTGCTGTTTATTGTACTTCCATTAATTGGCGAAAGATTGGCAGTACAGGAAAAAGAAGCACAATCAATGGGTGTCCATGTATAGGTTTGTCCGTCAATAGGAAAAAATGCAGGAATTGTTGATGTAATACGGCAGATACCGTTGGCAGAGGTTCCTTCCACCGACGTAGCCCAGGTATTGGAAAAAAATGTATTGACCACACGATTATAAATATTATCAGGATATGAACTGGTTGCTGCCCTGATGCCAACCTGGGGAGATGAAGTGCTGATGGTTATATTCTGAAAGGAGCCATAAACAAATTGCATGGCACCGTTGGTTGTATTCAAGCGAAGCTGTAAACTGAATATTTCTGAATTGATGGCTGCGGTAGTTCTTTTAACATCCTTCCATTGAAAAATAATCTCATTTCCCGATTGCTCCCACCTGATTTCAGGAGTACCTGCATCTGCATTTTCCAGATTCATTCCAAATGGAGCAATAAAGCCCGGAACACTGGCAGTAGAACTAACAGGAGTGTTGATTGTATTAGAAGGAGCTGTACTGCCTAAAGAAATCCATCCATTTGTATTTACTGTTATCTGATTATAGCTTATCCCTTTAAAAGTAAATGCTGTTGGAAGTGTTACGGGGAAATTAGTATCATCAAAAACTCCACTGACCAAAACAGTTCCACCCGTAATAGTTGTGTATGTTCCGGCTGTTTGGGAAAAGGTTAACCCAAGACCTTGTGCTATGATGACTATCTTAAAAGATAATATTGCTAATGTTAGTACTAATTTTTTCATACAATTATTATTACTTAGCAAAGTTTCTAATATGAAAGATTGTTTACAATACCTGAAAGACAGCATTTACAGCAGAAAAAACTACCTGAAAGCAGGTAGGGTTAAAATGGTGAGTATAGGCTTAATTTTATAAAAATTTATGCATTGAGAAAAACCGGGTGGTATATATTTTTTATGGTATGCTTGTTATACCAACCTGAATTATCAGGGCAGGATAACAAAACTCAGGACAGTCTTTTTGCCATTGCGTACAAGCAAAACACAGATACAAGTTCAGTAAATGCTTTCCTGCTTCTCCAACGTAATTTTTTTAACCGGGGAATGTATGATTCTACATTAAAGTATGCCCGTGAAGCAATTACCGTTGCCAAAAAAATAAATGATACCAAAGGACTTTCTAAGGCCTTTTACAGCATGGGACTTGCCAGTACCAATCTTTTTCAGTACGATACTGCCAAACATTATATTACACTGGCGCAAACAGCAGCATTACAAATGAAAGATTCTTTTTTACTGGCTAATTGTTACAATACATTGTCCATGATGTACCGGTACCAGGCAGATTATAACAGTTCCCTGACTTATGCATTACAAAGTGCTGCTATTGCAGAAAAGTCAACCGATTCAACACTGATTAAACTGCTGCCGAAAATCTATTATAATATTAATGGGGCGCTGAACGGTGAAAATCAATTTGAAAAAGCGATTGTGTATTTAAAAAAGGCATTACAATTTACTAACTATCCGGATGAACAACGATACAGGATTTTATTACATTTAGCTGTTGTAGATAGTTATATCGACTTGAAACAAACGTCAACTGCAAAACCCTACCTGGATACAGCCGTTGCTCTTGCAAAAAAATTTGACAATACTGTTCTCAAACTTTTAACCGCCAGTTCTGAAGGATTTTATTTCGACCAAACAGGTAATTATGAAAAAGCACTTACGGCCTATCAATTCTCCTATCAATACGCTGATCAAACTAAAAATTCCTATTTAAAAGCTGAAGCAGCAAATAATCTTGCTTCTGTTTATTATAAAATGAAAAATTATAGTGAAGCCACCCGGCTTGCTACAGAAGCAAATAAAAATGCTTTGGTAGTTAACCATATTAAAATTGCTGCAAGTTCCTTTAGTATTTTAAAAGATATTGCAATTTCCAAAGGCGATTATAAAACAGCATTATATTACGCAGAACAATATAAAGTCTATGCTGACAGTGCCACCAATGAAGTCACACAAAAAACAACACTGTCTTTAGAGAGCAAATATCAATCGCAAAAAAAAGAAAAAGAAATTGTTGATTTAAAAATTGCCAATACCGAAAAAGAATTATTAGCTGTAAAACGCAACCGGTTTTTATTAATTGGGGGTATTAGTGCAGCGGCCATAATGCTAATGCTTGGCCTGATGTACCGCAACAGTAATAATAAAAAACTACTGGCAGAAAAAGAACAAAAGTTGCAAAAGGAACAAATAAAGTTTTTAGAAGGACAACAGCAGGTAATATCGTTGCAAAGTATGGTTAACGGACAGGAAACTGAACGTACCCGAATAGCCAAAGACCTGCATGATGGATTGGGAGGTTTGTTCAGCACTATTAAAATGTACTTTAGCACATTACAGTATGAGCAGGAAACATTAAAAGGGAATATACTGTTTGATAAAAGTTACCAACTGATTGATACCGCTAATGAAGAAGTACGCCGTATAGCACACAATATGATGCCGGAAGTGCTGGCAAAATTAGGTTTGATTCCTGCAATACTGGATATATGCAGCAATATAAGTGCAGGTAAATTTGTAAAAGTAAAATTACAAACCTACGGTATGGAGCAAAGGTTGAGTACCTCCACTGAAATTATGCTCTACCGAATTTTACAAGAGCTCCTGAGTAATATAATAAAACATGCACACGCAACAGAAGCTATTGTACAATTTAACAGGAATGACAACAGGCTATCCGTAACAGTAGAAGATAATGGTCGTGGTTTTAATACACAGGACGTTGATGATAAAATTCATAGCGGCCTTGAAATAATAAAGAATAGAGTTAATTATTTGCACGGAAATATTTTAATCGACTCAATAGAAAATGTTGGCACAACTGTTATGATGGAATTTTTAATAACAGATGAGATTGGAATAGAGGCTTAGATAATTTTGAAATAGATTAAATTTATTTTGTTACTAAAGATAATAAAAATACTGATTATAGATGATCATCCACTGGTAACAGACGGCATTAAAATGATGCTTAAAGACGTTGATTATTTATCCATTATTGCTTCAGCAAATAATGGAGCAGCAGCCATACAATTTTTAGAAAACAATGAACCAGAAATAATATTACTTGATATCAGCCTGCCCGATATTGATGGCCTGCAACTATGTGATAAAATTAGGATAAAAAATAAAAATAGTAAAATACTCGGGTTAACTTCTACCAACGATGCTTCCATCATCACACAATTGCTTCATCGTGGTGCCAATGGGTATATTTTAAAAAATATGGAACGCAGTGAATTACTTGAAGCTATTGACAAAGTGATGAGTGGAAAAATTTTTTTAAGCAAAGCTGCCAATGAAAAAGTTCTGGAACAGTTTTCATCTCTTTCAACAGCTTTAAACAACACACCTACATTAACAAGAAGGGAGAAAGAAATATTGCAATTACTTCACGAAGGCTTAAAAGGACCGCAAATAGCAGAGAACCTGTTTCTTAGTCACTACACTGTGGAAACTCACAGGAAGAACCTGCTGCAAAAATTTAATGTTAGCAACACGCAATTATTATTAAAAACTGCAAGGGAATATAAATTGATTAATTGAGCACAAGCAGTGTAGCCGCCACCACAGCCGCAGTTTCTGTTCTTAATCTTGTTTCGCCTAAACTTACAGGCACAAAATCATTCTGTAAGGCAAGCTCAATTTCCTGTTCATTGAAGTCCCCTTCTGGTCCGATGCAAATTAATTGATTTGATGATTTGGAATTTGCCCGATGCAACTGCATTTTACTCTCTTCCTCCAAGCAATGAGCAATGTATTTTGTACAATCGCTAAATTGTTTCATTACTAAATTTTCAAATTTTGTTGGCTCTTGTAATACAGGTAACCATACCTGCTGACTTTGCAGCATCGCACTGATAACTATTCCCTGCATTCTATCTTGCCGGAATTTTTCTTTTTCTGTCCGTTCGCAAATCAGGGGAATAATTTCAGCAATGCCTATCTCTGTTGCTTTTTCTAAAAACCATTCGAAGCGGTTGGCATTTTTCAGCAACGATATTGCTACGGAGACTTTTCTTGTGCCTTGTTTCTTGAAGCTTGTTTCTTTTACATCTACCTTACAATGCTTTTTATGGTCATCAATAATCTCACAAGTCAATAAGTTTCCTTTCCCATCTGTCAGTTTCAGCTGCTCTCCCACTTTCATCCGCAACACCTGCACCACATGTTTGGATGTTTCTTCGTTCAAGACTATTTCTTTTTGCGAAGCAGTGTATTCATTGATATAAAAAAAAGGAAGTGCCATTGAAATCAGATAATAGATAAAAACTGATAGATGATAATTTCTTAAAAATTGAAATTATTTATTAAACATAAAAATACTTTAGAGTAAAAAGTTTATTTGCTTTATTACTGCGCTGTGAAGACCTATTATCTATTCATTATCAGATATAGATTAGAATGGCGTATCCTCATCGTCCTGCGGCAAATCATTCATCTTACTGCCTGTTTGCACAAATACCCGGGCACCATCTCCATCTGCATCAGCAACTGGTTTCCAGTTGCCGCCAGGAAGACCGATTCCATTATATGGATCATCATCCCACCCGGTAAATTTCTGTATATGCAACAGGGCTTTTAATTTAATTGTATCCAGCGTACCATTACGGTGTTTGGCAATTTTTATTTCAGTCAGCCCTTTAATATTCTCTCCCTCCGCATTGGTGGTTATATCATAGTACTCGGGGCGGGATAAAAATATTACCATATCGGCATCCTGTTCAATAGCTCCTGATTCACGGAGATCACTTAGTTGTGGTGTTTTAGCCCCGTCTTTTGCACCGCGGGTTTCCACCGCACGGCTCAATTGTGATAAAGCAATTATTGGTACATTTAACTCTTTAGCTAATGCTTTCAGGTTCCGTGAAATGTTACTGATTTCCTGCTCCCGGTTACCATTGCGGTTTTCACCGGTTCCACTCATCAACTGCAAATAATCAATTATAATAAGACCAATATCATGTTTATTTTTCAAGCGGCGGCACTTGGCCCGCAATTCAAAAATATTCAATGCAGGTGTATCATCAATAAATAAAGGGGCCTGTGCTAAACGTTGAATACCTCTTGCATAGAGTTGTTTCATTTCATGCTCTTCCAGTTTACCCCTTGCAATTTTCTCCAGCCATATTTCGCTTTCAGCTGAAAGGATACGCTGTACCAACTGGCCGGCACTCATTTCTAAGGAAAATAAAGCTACTGGTGTTGCTTTACCGGGATGCATCACTGCATTACGGGCAAGGTTAAGGGCAAAGGCTGTTTTACCAACCGCAGGTCTGGCGGCCAGGATAATAAGGTCCGTATTTTGCCATCCATATGTAATTCTGTCGAGAGCGGCAAAGCCACTGGGCACACCACTTAAATCTTCATTCTTATGACGCAGATCTTCTATTCGTTGTATGGTTTTTACCAATACTGAGTCAATGGTATCAAAATTTTTGCGGAGGTGATTGTTAGTTATCTCAAACAATTTGCTCTCCGCATCATCCAGCAAATCGAAAACGTCGGTAGAATCTTCATAGGCATCACCAATAATTTCTCCGCTGATACGTATCAGTTCCCGCTGAATAAATTTTTGCAGGATAATTCTTGCATGTGCTTCTACGTGAGCTGATGAAACAACAGTGTTGGTCAGTTTGGTAACATAATAAGCACCGCCAATCATTTCCAGTTCTTCTTTAAACCGCAGTTCTTCTGCTACAGTTAAAATATCAATCGGCTGGCTTTTATTCGCCAGGCTTTGCATGGCACTATAAATACGCTGATGGGCTTCTACATAAAAACATTCTGGCTTCAGAATTTCTATCACTACATCGAAAGCAGCTTTCTCCAGCATGATAGCGCCAAGTACGGCTTCCTCCAGATCTTTGGCTTGTGGTGGCACTTTGCCGTATACCATAGAGCCCATGTCGATGGATGATTTGCGGACTTTCTTGCGGTCTTTATTCAGGTTAGTAAGATCCATTGTTCGGTTACGGCGATAAAAAGTTAAACCATTGATTTGTTACCAATGACCTTGGGCGCATCTTCCAGAATAGTTTTAAGAAATTGTTATTTCTATGTTAGTGGAATGTTTCCGTTCAGTCAGACAGCGAAAATAAAGGTGTGTGATGATTAAAAATTCTTTTTAAAAAACTTTTTCTTTCTGCACCATTTTTTCACGCCGAAAACGGGGTTATCCACATTGGTATTTGCCGTCCAAAGCCATTATCAATTTAGCGAAAAGATGGGAATATGGAGGAGAAAAGATTGGCACAGTGGTTATAAAAAATTATCCTTAATCAAACAATCCCACACTTCCTGTCTTGCCTTCATTGCGTTTTGCTTTTTTAAACGTTTCGTTAGCAGCGGCGCCGGGCAGTTGGGGTTGTTTATTAGCAAAAAGATCTTCGATGGTGATGATTTGTATTTTATCCATCGGAAATTCGGTAGTTCCTAATTTTATATGACCGGCATCTTTAGCTTCTTTGATCATTTCCCTGGTTACGTTTTCTTCAAAACAGACAAAGATGCCAACAGCAGCATTTTGTGTTTTTACCACTTGCACAAATTCCCTCATATTCTTAACAGTTAGCTTGCCACTTTTAGTTTCAATAATGGCAAAATGTTTTTCTTTACCCATATTGAAAGTGAGGTAACCATCAAAACCGCCATCGGCTGATTTCTTTTCGTTTACCACACCATTCAGCATTACTTCTATTGCCCAATCCTGGAAGCTGATGCGGCCACCCTCTGTTTCCTGTGCCAGCATTTTGGCGCTGGCCACATCTTTAGGCAAGCCATGCATTTTTATATTGTGCTTTACGCCGAGGCCATAAGTTTCTGTAAGGCGTTTTACAATTAAGCGGATGGCAAGGTGAGAAATATCTGCACCCAGCCATTTGCGGTTTAGTTTTTGCGCCGCTGCAATGGTGGTGCCACAGCCACAGAAAAAATCGGCAACGACATCACCTTCGTTGCTACTTGATTTAATGATACGCTCTAATAAAGCTTCTGGTTTTTGTGTTGGATAGCCTAACCGTTCTTTCGCCATTGGATTTATAAATGGTATATCCAACCAAATATTTTGAATGGGTTGTCCTTTATATTCATCAAGAAATATTTTTCGTTGAATCTTTTGTGACATATCCTTAGGGAAATATAACCTTCCTTCAGCATCCATTTTTTTCATTAAGTCTAAGCCTACAGCCCAACCTTTATCAGGTGGCTTGTAACCTTTGTATTCATATCTTAAATTTTCTCTTAGACTAGGACTATTTAAAGGGGATCTTCTATGCATTCTTCCATCCCCATCATCATAAATAAACCTCTCTTTAATATATTCTTCTGCATTTTCTAAACTAAACTCCTTATTAAAGATGTTATCATCAGATTTTGCATAAAACAATATTATATCATTCTGCTGACCAAATTTATTGCTCTCAGAATTTGATTCACCTCTACCAGATTTCCTTTTCCATATAATTTCATTTCGGAAATTCTTCTCATCAAAAATCATATCACAAATCAACTTTAAATAATGGCTCATAGTAAGGTCGCAATGCAAATAAAAACTCCCGGTGTCTTTTAAAAGTTTGTTCATGTAATAAATGCGTATAGCCATCGTGGTAAGGTAGGCCGTGGCGCTGTCGCTGATGCTTTTTAATTCATGAAACGTTTTGAGTATGGTGTAAATGTCTTTGTGCAGGTTGGCCATTTCATTCAACTCATCCATATAGCTGTAGTTGCTCCAGGTATCAGCAAAGGCTTGCTTTTGTGCATTGGCATCCTTCATGTCCATGCTTTCAAACAGTACATTGTAGTTGCGTTTACTGTTGAAGGGCGGGTCAATATAGATGAGGTCAATAAAAGGCTGTGGATGTGCCTGCTGAATTTCCTTTAATACATCTAAGCAGTCGCCAAAGTACAGGTGGTTCATGGATTGGGGTTAGTAGTTATCTGCAAAATACGGAAAAAGCAACGAGTCCCGGTTGGGGGACTCATTAGAGAAAAAAAACCGTTAGAGATAACTAACG
>JANMFO010000003.1:0-5585 GCA_031374245.1 Chitinophagaceae bacterium
CTCATCATCATCCGTGTTTGCCATTAAACAGTTTACCTATCTTTTTCCACAATTACATGATAAAAAGGTAAACATTATACAGGCAAATGAAACCGGGGAATGGCAGGATCCTCATAAATACAAATTCAAAGAATGGCTGAAAGAACATTATACCAACTTACATTTTGAAGGGCTGAAGGGGAACCCCGATACAAAACTGTTTGACTATCTGTTTGAAAGAAAAAATACATTTATAGTAATGGGAGCATATGGCAGAAACGCCCTGTCGCAGTTCTTTAAACGCAGTCATGCCGATATATTGATTAAAACAGTAACACAACCAATTTTTATAGCACACTTGTAAACGAAACCTGCTCAATATTGTGTTGAAATAACCCGATAGTTCCACTTACAAGATTAAAATAGAAATATGAAAAAAATAATTGCCGCATTTGATGGTCTTAAATACTCAGAAAGTACCAGAGATTATGCCATATACCTGGCAAAGCAAACGAATACACATCTCGTAGGTGTTTTTTTAGATGACCCTATATATACCAGCTACAAAGTTTATGACCTTGTTGTAAAACAAGGAGCAACAGAAGGTGAGTTAAAAAATTTGAGGATAAAGACAAGGCTACCCGTGATGCTGCCGCAGAAAATTTTGAAAAGGCCTGCCAGCAATCAGGGCTGGAACATGCCGTACACCACGACCGAAAAACTGCGATACAGGCGTTAAAGCATGAAAGTATTTATTCAGACCTTCTGGTTATAGATTCCAAAGAAACACTTACGCATTATACTGAGCAATTGCCTACCCGTTTTATCCGTGATTTATTAGGAGATGCACAATGCCCGGTACTGATAGTCTCGCAGAAATATAAACCTATTCAGAAAATAATATTATTGTACGATGGCGAACCTTCATCAGCACATGCCATAAAAATGTTCAGCTATTTGCTGCCGCAATTAAAGGATTTAGATACAGAAATAATTTCGGTAAACCCGGTAAATACAACATTGCATATGCCCGATAATAAGCTGATGAAAGAGTTTATGAAAAGGCACTATCCCAAAGCAAAATATACTGTGATGAAGGGTTGGGCCGAAGATGAAATTATAAAACACCTTAAACAAACACAGGAGAATTCCCTTGTGGTGTTGGGTGCTTACAGGAGAGGAACTGTTAGCAGGTGGTTTCGTGAAAGCATGGCTGATATACTGATGAAAGAAGTGAAACTGCCTTTGTTTATTGCTCATAATAAATAGGTTTTTTATGATACCAGCTGCACTACTACTATCAACAACTGTTGTCTACCTTCTTCCGGTGGAAGAAGGTCTCACTTGTAGACCCGGCAATTCTATTCACCAGCCTGTCAAAAAATGTCTAAAGTAACCCTTGATCAACTTCTGGTAACAGAGAAAGAACAGCTTCAAAAGCTCAATGAAATTGTTCATAAAGCTATTGAAGAAGAAAAATTATTATCTGATAAGCTTCTTGAGTTCGAAGACAGTAATCCTTCTTTCGTAAGCCGCCTGGCTGATAAAGTGTCTGGTTTTGGCGGAAGCTGGAAATTTATTGTGGCATTTGCCTTGTTTATGTTCGTCTGGATAGTGATAAATGTGTATTTGCTCCAAAAACCATTTGATCCGTTCCCTTTTATCTTACTCAATCTCTTATTATCAACCATAGCTGCACTACAGGCTCCAATTATTATGATGAGCCAGAACCGCAAAGAAGAAAAGGACAGGCAGCGGGCCGTTAATGATTACCTGATAAACCTGAAAGCAGAAATAGAAGTCCGTAACCTCCATGGAAAATTAGATTTACTGATGACTGAACAAATGAAAACCTTATTTGAGATTCAGAACACACAGGTAGACCTGATGGAAGAAATTAAATCCATTGTGAATATTCGCCCTGATAATGACAATACAGCAACCTAAGTCGTAACTATAGAATATTTGTGAAAAACATTTGAATTAAGCAAAAAACAAAAGTGAGCTAATTTACTTCTGTAAGGCTACCATTCTTTTCAAAACTGCTTTCTCAATTTCTCCATTATCTAACCGCTGTTCAGGAGGGATATATTTCAAATTAAGAAAACGATACATTTCCTCTTCAGTTGATCCAGCTAATCTTTTGCCGGAAGCCACATCAAATATTCCATACTCATTTATTTTATAGCCTCTGTCCCTGGCAATAGTTCTGAGTTTAATATTATGTTCTTTAGACCCGGTAAAGTATAACATCCCGGCTCCGTACTCATAATCATGTACCAGCCGTATATCGACCTGCATATTTTCCTTTTTCAACACCACACTGGCTTTGGTAGTTCCTTTGACCAGCACCTTTTCCACTTGCGGCAACGCTATAAACCTTGCGACAATTTTTTTCCGGTACTCGGGCCCGGCCAATATAATAATATCAATGTCTCCAATCGTTTCCTTTTTTCGCCGCAGACTGCCGGCCAGTTCTGCTTTTTGCACACCAGGTAAGTTCTTTATTTCATTGAGTATTTCATTTCCAATTTTTTCGGCATCCTTTAACAACATACGCCTGGTTTCTTTAAATAATTTTAATGCCCGCTTCATATTTTCAATTTTCCTTTCCCCAAAGCCTTTTAGTCCTTGCAATTTACCTTTCTCCAAAGCTTTTATTAAATCTTCACGGTTGCTGATCCTCAGTTTTTCATGCAAAGTTTTTAAAGTAGCCGGCCCAAATCCTGTTATATCCATTAAGTCCAGTAATTCATACGGTACTTCTTTTTTGAGTTGCTCAAAAGTTATAATCTTACCGGTATGCAAAAACTCAATAATCTTCTCTGCAATACTTTCCCCAATACCTCCAATTTCATCCAGTGATTTTATATCACTTGCATAATCAGCAATATCTTCTTTCATGTTATGTAATGTTTTTGCAACATTTTCATAGGCGATTGCCCGGAAACGATTATCATTCCCCAAATAGCGGTAACAATCTGACAGATGATGAAATATGGATGAAAGAGCTGCATTATTTTGCACAACATGATGCTTTGATAAAGTCTCAGCCATAAGATTGATTTGCTGAATTTTGAAAAAAAATAAACAGCACAACGCAGTAAAACTGATAGAAATCCTTCAATCGCCAAAACGAATATCCTGCTTACCTGCCTAATGGTAAATGAGGATAATCAACGTTTTCAGTGATGGCTATCAGTAATTCAGGCTATAGTTAAAAGTAGCTTCGTTATCTAAATAGCGTATTATGAATTCAGTTGTAACTCCGGAAATACGGGAAGTAATGGAAGCAGTGCATTACCGTCCGGCCGTATCAATTATTATGCCTTTTGAACCGAAAATGAATTTACAAGTAAAGTTGACGCATTCCTTGAAAACAGCTGCAGATAAAGTAGAATTGGAATTGCAGAAAAACTATCCTGATGAAATGTCTTCCATTGTGATGCATAAATTGAGGGCTACTATCAAGGAATTAGACCTTAATACAAGTAAAAAAAGCATTGCAATTTATGTATCCCCGGTATTTAAAAAAGTATTGTACCTCGATATAGCAGTAGAGGAAAAAATAATTATTGATGAGTCGTTTGAAATACGGGATCTCGTGTACAGTAAAAAGCAAATGCACAAATACCTTGTACTGTTACTGAGCGGCAAGGTAAGCCGTATGTATCTGGGGAACTCAAAGAACTTTGTGAGAATAATATCCGATGCACCCGAATCAGTGTATGCCTATATGAATGATGCGCCTGAAAAAGTGGCAAACTTTTCTGACATGTCGGAGCGGAAAGAAATAGTAATGGAAAAATTCTTACATCACATCGATAAAGCACTTGATATTATACTTAAATCGTATCACCTTCCTCTCTTTGTATTAGGTACAGAAAGAATAATGGGTCATTTTAGAAATCTTACAAAACATTCAGGGGCAGTCATTCAATATGTCCAGGGCAATTACGAGGAAGCAACAGTACAGGAACTAAAAGAAATACTGGAGCCATTTATTACTGATTGGAAAAAAGTGAAACAAAAAGATTTACTGAATCAATTAGAAGATGCTGCCGGTAAAAAAAAATTAGCCATTGGGATGAGAGATGTGTGGCGTGAAGCCATGAATCAAAAAGGCCGCCTGCTGGTAGTGGAAAAAAATTACATGTATGCAGCGCAACATGGAGGCAGTGAGGATGTGATTTACAAAGCGACTGAACCATACAGCAGATTTTCTTATATAAAAGATGCAGTGGATGATGTAATGGTGAAAGTTTTGGAAAATGGAGGCGATGTGGAATTTACAGATGAAGGTGTTCTTAAAGATTACCATCAAATTGCCCTGGTACAATATTATTAATCGATGTTTAATTAAAAATCATTTTATGAAAACAATAGTCGCCCCAACTGATTTTTTAGCCATTTCATTGAACGCTGTTAACTACGCCGCAGATCTGGCTTGTGTTATAGGTGCTGATTTAGCACTAATCCATGTGTATTCAAACCCAATGGTTATCAGCGAAGTGCCGGTTCCGGCATATAGTCTCACAAGTCAGATAACGGATGCTGAGGAACAAATGAAACAGCTAAAAGAAAAAATCTTGTTCAATACAAGGGATAGAATAAAAGTCAATACTGAAGTAACAGATGGCGATGTGATATCAGAAATAGAAGAATATTGTGCTAAAGTGAATCCCTATGCCGTTGTTATGGGAACTGAAAGTGCCGGAACACTTGAAAGATTTTTGCTGGGAGGAAAAACCATTTCAGCTATGAAGCAATTTTCATGGCCATTGATAATAGTACCATCGGAAATAAAATTTACAAGCATCCGGAAAATAGGGCTGGCATGTGATTTTAGAAAAGTGGTTGAAACAATACCTGTTAAAGAAATCAGAAGCCTTGTGGAAAAATTTCATGCAGAGTTTCATGTGCTGCATGTAAGCACTGAAAGCGGAAATTCATTTAATGATGAAACTGTTGAAGAATCAAGGTGGCTGCAGGATATTATCGGGGAATTCAATCCCAAATATCACTTTATAAATGATACGGACATAGAAAAAGGCATAGTTGAATTTACAGAAAAGAACAACCTTGATTTATTAATAATTATCCCCAAAAAACACAACCTGATTAATAAAATTTTTCAGCATAGCCATTCTAAGCGGTTGGTATTGCAGACCCATGTACCTGTTATGGCAATTCATGAATAACAGATTACTTAACGGTACTTGAACTACTTATACAGAAATTCAGCGAAATAGCTGAAAACAGGTTGCGTCTCCGCTAACGGGACAATATCAGGTCTGTGATATACAGAATCGAAATACCTGAATTTACTGGTAACCATGAAAAGAAATAAACTTTATCTTACCGTATGTCTATAATTATCACTATCACCTTCAGCCCCTGTATTGATAAAAGCACATCAGTATCATCTTTGATTCCTGAAAAAAAATTAAAATGTGCTGCACCAAAACTGGAGCCGGGTGGAGGTGGCATCAATGTAGCAAGAGCTCTAAGAAAACTGGGTGGGAAAGCCACAGCCATATTCCCATCCGGTGGATATACCGGAAAGTTTTTTAACCATTTATTGGAAAAAGAAAATATACCTTCTG
>JANMFO010000005.1:0-3501 GCA_031374245.1 Chitinophagaceae bacterium
AAAATAAGCTACTATCATATTAGGAACAAAAGCCAGCCACGCAGCTATTGGATAACCAACAAAAAAATCACCGGTTATCCATACCATTGTTGGTAACCAAATACGTAGTGTTACTGCTCCAAAGGTGGCTGCATAACTTAATATCATTAATTTCTCATGAAGATCCACCTGCCCTTTCTTTATAGCCATAAAAGCAGTAGATGTGGTAAAAAGCCAGATAACACCCAAAGTGATAAATGCAGATGACGAAATCCAGCCACCGGTAGCAAACCAACCAATATAAATTCCGGCAATAGCACTTATCAATACACAAATGATATATACCTTGCCAATGTTTCTATGTATTTCAGGCTTATTGTTCCGCAACTGCTTATTAAACTGCAGCCAGCCAATGAGTAATGCTATTCCTCCTAAAATGATATGAGTGTAGAAGTTTATATTCCACAATGTATCATTTAACAGTGAATTGCTTTTAGTACCGAGCAATCCAAATTTTCGGTTAATAATAAAATAAATGCCGGGATATAAACCTACGATAACAGCCAGTACAGCAAACAAAATCCATAGTACTCTCTTCATTGCCTGATTTTTTTTGGAAGATATTGCTTTAGTTTATTAGTACAAAAAGTTGATAATTATCATTGCTTTACCAACAAATATTTTTGGAGTTACCAGCAAGTCACGGCCAATAAATTCTTTATACTTTAAAAAACTGCTGGCCGGGATTTCGCCTGGGAATGGTTATGATTGGAAAGACGACTGGGAAGAAATGAAATTTTTATGCTATCAATCTGTATTTATCAATAATGGGTTTTCTTTTTTCCGGAAAGCCCACCATGCCAAATTGAGTATGTAATTCTGCCATTCTTTTATCAACATTCGCTTTGTCGTTTTTTCGCATTTCCGGAGTTATTTTATGAAACACCTCCTCTAAATAATCTTCAAAATTTTGATTAAAATACATATCAATAGCCCTAAACGGTTTATCTGTAGCATTAAAAAAAGTATGCTCAATTCCTCTTGGACGTAAGTGCCAACCGCCTGCGGGTATTTCATACAAGGTATCTTCTATCAAGACCGACCCTGTTCCTTCCAACACATACATCAATTCATCTAAATTTTTATGATAGTGTGGAGCTGGTCCCATTTTTTTAGGAGCTACTGCAAATTCAACACAAGAAAACTGGCCATTTGTCTGGCTGCTTTTTATCAACACTTTTATGTCTAAACCACCTGGCCCCGGCTGCAATGGCGGTGTTGGGGGTATAAAAAATGGCAACAACTTTTTGTCGGCAGCTACATTTTCAACAGTGCTATTTTTAGTACTGCTGCAGGATGATAGTAATGAGCTAAAGCCAATACCTGCAGCAAATAATTGCAGTATAGCATCTCTACGGTTAGAAGTATTGTTTATCATTTTTATTTTTTTTATAAATCATTTATTAGTTAAATCTTAGCTTTATTTTAAGGGCAAAAAAGCAAGAAATTACCAGTGAATAAGTTTAGTAGAAATAAACTCACAAATAATCAGTTCATCTGCTGATTCAACAAAAACGATTGAGTATTTCTTTTTATACGGGATGCATTTATAACCTAAAGCAGCCCTTGCTGGTTCTCTGCAAGTTGCGTATGATTTTCTGCTGTCAGCAAGTTGAAGAAAATAGTCCATAAATATCATCAGCAAATTTTTCTGCAGTAGCCAGCATTCCTTTTGACTCAATATACCAGGAAATAGCCGCTATATTTTCTGCGGCAGTTTGCTTTACTTTAATTTTTCTGCTGCCCATTTCCGGATTAGTTTTTTGCTGTATGCCCGGCCTTGTTCTAACGATAACAGCTTTTCAGGCCTTGTTTTTAGAGCAGCTTTTTTTTGCAATGCCTGATATTCCTTTTCAGGTACCAGCACATATTTCTTTTTATCTATTACAATTTGTGTCATGAATTAAAGATACAAAATTATTTAACTTTTTTACAGCTTTCAACAACTGCGAGTCCAGCCAATAAATTCTTTATACTTTAAAAATATTGCTGGCCGAGACTTCGCCTTGGAATGTTTTTGAGTTGGAGACTCCGATGTGAAGGAGTTCGATTGAAGGACACTAACAACGGAGTAAAATTAGAAATAATCCTTAATTTCTTTTTTCAAATAAAAGCGAAATAGTATTCTTAAGTGGACTGCCGACTGGAGCATCAATATCGTATGCAGCAGTTTGTGTTTTAAGATAGAGGGTAAGACCTTTATCTTTTAACCTGTAAGTAATTTCTTTTCCGGTAACACTTTCTTCCCTTTTTGAAGATGTAATTAATATGGAAGTATTAACTAAATCATTTTTTATTTTTTTAAATAGTTTTTCTGCTTCTTCAGGCAATAAATCCGTTTTTGCAACCAACTTTACTTTGCCATCGGCATATTTCTCCAGTAGCACTTTTTCAAATCCTTTTAGCTGGATGTCGGTTTTATAAATTGCATAATTATAATAAGAAGGCAACCTGTTTGCCTCAATTAGATATTCTGCGAAACCCTTCTCTCCTTTTTTAATAAGCGTATTCAAAACCTCTTCCATGTCTTTATCTCTTGCAGGTGGTACAGCGTTGTTAGTATTATTTGCACTACCGGTTACTTTATATTTTCTTATACTTCTTACAAACACACCATTGGCATATTCTACATCTTCCATATTGCCCTGCTTATCCTGCATTACAATAACGCCTTCAAACAAGCCCTTACTATTAAAATTGCCTTTGTATGTGGTACTACTGCCAACATCTGTATAAGTACCGGCACCCGTAATTATATTATTTGTAAATTTTCCCTCGTATTTTCCATTCATACACTCCATCACTCCGATGGAAAATTTACCTGAATTAAAAAACCCCTTTTGCATCAGCACTTTACTGCCTTCGTAATTTTTAGATACTCCTTTAAAAGTAAGTGTACCCTGGCCGTCGTACTGCCCGTTGATAAAACCACCTTCATACTCATAAAAGCTAAAGGTTTCCTGCACTTTGCCGGTACCGTTTATGCAATTGCCACTAAGGCAAACCCTGGGAAATAATTCTGTTGTTTTTAAAGTAAAAGCCGTACTGCTGTTTTTTATTTTAAGATTAAGAGTGCCGGTTTTCTTTGCTTCCTGTATAATTGCCCAAATGGCATCGTTGTTTAACTGTTCAACAACTGTATTGTTTATTTCAATAATGGCATTGCCGGGTTTTAAGCCCTTCTTTTGTGCATCTGTTTTATTTAATACTTCTAAAATTTCTATGTGTTTATCAGTGTCTTTTGATTTATTCCGAAATGCAAAACCAAATGTTTTTTGTGGTGTTTGAGCAATGGCAGTAAGACCACTAAATAAAAACAGGAGTACGATTATTTTTTTCATCAAAAAATATTTTTGTAAAGATGCAGCGTAAGAATCAATTATATATACCTTGTTGAAGGTATATACAATGCTATTACAGTTCCCTATAGTTCTTGCTGTTGGTCTCTTGTTTGCCTACTTT
>JANMFO010000113.1:0-10321 GCA_031374245.1 Chitinophagaceae bacterium
AGAAAGTTTATATGCCGAACCTTTTCATATTATTTGGGAGCCTGGCTTTGTATTGCGTGCCGGGTGGAAGATTTTTCAATTTCACACTGGTTATTCTTTTTCAAGTGATTTAACAAACCCGGATTTGTACAGAGCAAAAGGGAATTTTTCGATGGGTGTTTGTCTGCGCATTAATACAAATAATTAAAAACAGAATGAAGATTAATAAGTATCGAGCCAACATAATCCTATTTCTCTTATTTGTAATTATATTTTCCTTTTCAAAAGTGAGTAACTGCCAAACAAGAGGAATATATCCGCCTTTTACCAAATGGTACCAGGACCCTTTAGGTTTAAAACCTTTACAATTATCAACTGCCTTTGGATTTTTATGGGGCTCTGCTGCTGTTGCTGCTTCTCTCATTTTTACAAAGAAAGATCCCGCCTTTAAAAAAAAGATTGCTGCTTATTATGAAACAGGCTTTAGCACCAGTTATAAATCACCATACACCAATGTATTTCAAAATGATTTTGGAGTGATGTATAAAATAAGAAAATGGATGGATGCAGGACTGGGATGGAATACTTTCCGCTTCAAGGATAAAACTAATAACACCTGGTGTTTTGGAATAAGGCCTTTTGCAAGATGGTATCCATACAGCAGTAAAAAAGCCAGTTTGTTTGTTGAATACGGAGCGGGGTTGTCTTACAGCCTGAATAAATTTCCCTTGACAGGAACCGGATGGGAAGCGGATACTGCAAGAACCGGAACTAAGTTTAACCTTACATCAAAGTATAGCGTTGGAGTTGTATTTAATTTGAATGACCGGTTTTCTTTACAAATGGGAATCAGGCATTTTCACTTATCCAATGGAAACCTTGCCGGAATACAACGAAACCCATCGCATGATAGTAATGGCTTTTTTATTGGAATAATTTATACGGCCAGTTCGAAATAGTGAAAGATAATAGCCAAATGGTAATTTTATTTCCTCAATCCATTAACCTTTTCCCGCAACGCATTAAAAAAACGATTTCTGTCTTTTTCTCCGGTTTTACTGATAAGAGTTGAACGACTTAACAGTGTATCAAATGAGTTGCCCACTTTAGCAGCAAACCTTGGGTCTGTTGTAAATAAATAATGAAACACACTGTATGTTACCATAGTAAGGTTTTTTCCATCCAGGTTTATTACCATTGTATTATTTCCAAGTATCAGCTCATTCACAAAAAACTGTATTGGGGCTTTATACGATACTTCATTCGCTCCGGGCATGAACTTAAATCCTTTCTCAGCCTGTAGTTGTAAGTGACCGATCATCTTTTGAAAAGAATCTACTACTGCTTCAAAATCCTGATTGGATTTAAAATTTCCTGCATCCCTGTAATAAGCCACCTGGTTGATGGTGCTTTGCATACTTTCAAGGTTCCATAACTCTATACATGGAATCTGATTGAACTCCTGCAGCACTTGCTGACCAAGAATAAAACAGTCCGCATAAGGAAATTCTTCAAAAGAAAACGCTTTGTTACTAAGCTCTGCCTGGTTATTAATCGTTTTTGACCAGAAAAAAGTTTTAAAAGCTGCTATTTCAGGAAAAAGATAAAAGTTCCAAATGGTGGAGTCTTTACATAAATATTGAATCTCTTTTGTTTTAAAAGAATTAAAATATTTGAATTGCTGCAAGATCCCTTTCAGGTAACTGCTAAACTCGCCAGTAGTTCCATTCATTCCGGGAGCATCAAAAAGTACTGACTCCGTTTTAAGTTGTAATAACTGATCAAGTGACAAGTGATACTTTTCGCAAATAATTTTAAGTTCAAGTAAAGTAATAGGCTTCTCACCCCTGATGCGGCGATATACACTATCCGCACTGAGGTTCAGTAAATCCATTAATTCATCTGCTAATGAAAGATGAGGAGGCAGGCTATTCTTTAAATAATTGAATAGCTGTTGTTGCAGTTCAATGTTTTCCATTTCAAAAGGAAATTACGGAAAATCCGTAAACCAGTCATTTTGTTTGGGGTTTTTCGCTGGTTTAATGATTTCCAGTGGCTTTAAAACGGGAATTCAGTTTTAATATCATTACAACTACTTCCCATTGCGGACAATTACTAACTACCAAAATTCCACCGCTACTTTCCGTTTTTAATAGCATTGCTCCATAGATAGGTTTGTTTCATAAACCAAAAAACAACAGTTATGAAACTACAAAATCTTATCTCAGCGGTAGCCGCTACCCTTCTGATAAACATAGCTGCTCCGGCGCAACAAAACAATCTTTTAACCGAAAAGGAACTGCCAGAAATATCAATCAGTGAAAAAAAGCAATTGAATTTTTTCATTGTATCCAAGCGAAAAAAAGGAAAACTTGACCTGGCAACACGATATAATGTTTTTCGTACAAAAATGAAAAGCTTTTTCAAACCCAAAAGATTCATATCCGTTGTGGCAAAAGATGCGGAATCGATGAGTACAAAAGTGGAATATTCTTTAAGAAGACATAATGCCCGAATTGGCACTTTGTGGTTCGATTCTCATGGCATGTATAAAAAAGGATATTCATTATTTTTTATCGGACATGATGAGTACAGCTATAAAACATTAAATGATTCCTGCCTGGTTACTCCATTACAACTACTATCGCCTTATACAGATGATGGAACAAAAGTAATCATTGGCTCATGTTATGGTGGAGCCACCTATTCCCGTCTGTCAATAGATTATAAGGAAACTACCCGCATGAATGGTGATTCGTTAATGATCGGCATTGGAAAAATATTTCACAAGGCATTTATCTATGGTAGTGAAAGCTGGGTAATGACAAAGCCGGGTTTGTTTCGAAAGAAAGCCGCTGTTGGTGGTTATCCGGGTCGCAAATTGTTCAGAGATTTTTGCTACCAACCAGCATGGGAAAATGTTGGAAAATGGAACCAGTATAATGCCAGCTCCAATTCTTTTCAACGTATCAACCCAATTGCAATGGATATGTATGGTAATATAGTGGTAAGAGGTGAGTCATATTCAGAAGAAAAAAACAAACATACCGATATCGCAAAGAAACTAAGGACTCTTGAATCAGGGTTATACAAGTAATTGCTGCAACAGTTTCAAAATCTCGTTTAATTGGAATTTTTATTTTTTCAATGAATTCACTTTTTCCCGCATGGTATTGAAAAAACGGTTGCGATCCTTCTCTCCTGTTTTACTTACAAGTGTTGAACGGCTTAGCAAAGTCTCAAATGTTTCAAATGCTTTATTGGAAAAGCTTTCATCCCTGGTAACAAGGTAATTAAATATACCATAAGTGATCATCGAAACCCGTTTACCATCTAAGGTAAGCAGCACAGTATTGTTACCCAGTATAAGTTCATTTACATAAAATTTTATCGGCCCTTTATAAGCTACATCGGTAGCTCCAGGCATAAATTTTACTCCTTTTTCTGCTTGCAACTCCAGGTGATTCAGCATCTGCTGAAAAGAATTAATTACTGCCTCAAAATCCTTATTACTATTGAAATTGCCGGCATCCTTATAATAAGCAATCTGGTTAATCGCACTGTTTATACTTTCGAGATTCCACAGTTCTACTGAATTTAGTTTGCTATGCTCCCGGAGTATCTCCTGGCCTACAGCAAAACAATCGCTAAAATGGTATTCATCCATTGAAAATTTCTTATTACTTAGTTCCGGATGATTATTGATAGTTTTTGAAAAGAAAAATGTTTTGAAAGCGCCAAATTCAGGGAAAAGATAAACATACCAAAGAGGAATGTCTTTGCACAAATATTGGATTTCAGCTGTTTTAAAAGAGTTGAAATAATTGAACTGTTTCAAAATTCCTTTTAAAAAATAGACAAAGCCCTCTGGAGGATTCCGAAGTCCAGGCGCATTAAAAAGCACCGAGTCATTTTGTAATTGCAATAATTGATCAAGTGATATTTTATAGTGTGCCGCCAGTTTTTGCATTTCTTCCAGGCTGATAAGTGTTTCACCCCGGATTCTTCTGTAGGCACTGTCATTGCTTATGTTCAGGATATCTGCTATGGCATCAACCAGTGCAATATGCTCTGGTAACAAACTTTTGATGTGCTGAAAAAAAGCTACTTGTATCCCGGTTGACTCCATGCAGTTGATTTTGGCAAAAATTACAAATGGGCTTACTTAAGTTTAGTAAAAAATATAACAGCTCCTTAAAGTAACCGCATTTTTAGCAATTAACAATAGGAAATTGTAAAGCATTCCCTGTTTGTAGTATTTATTGAAACAAAATACAACTACTCCTGATTTATTAATTAGGAATAGGCTTTTTGTGAAAGTAGGTTTGGCTGGTCAATCAATTTTCCAATCTAAAACTTATTTCATGAAAAAGCTAATTGCCTTTTTATTACTCCTGACCATATCAGCCTGTAGTTTTAGTCAATCCACCCACCTTATCACTTCACAGACTAAAACTGATTATCTGCAAAAAAGTAAACTTCAGAAAACAGCGGCTTGGGCTTGTATCGGAGGTGGCGCAGGTTTGCTTTTAACCGGAAAGATTTTGCCAAAAAATTATAGCACTCCTAATGACTTTCAGAAACGTAATCATCTTTCAAGGGCATTAATCCTGGCCGGAATAAGTACTATGTTGGTTAGTATCCCCTTTTTTATTGCTGCAAAACAAAATAAATGGGAATCAAGTGCCATAAATGCCTTTTAAAAAATGGAAGCCGCTCCGCAACTTCAGTATGGTAGTTTTATATCCCTATTTGTTCCTTCCTTAACCTTAAAAATTAGTTTATGAAAAAAATTATTGTTTTTGGTATGTTACTGATGCTGACAGTCAATACATTCAGTCAACAAACTGTCCCTGCACCAACACTGACCTCTGCTGATTATCTGAGTAAAAGCAAACACCAGAAAAAAATAGGAATGACTTTGTTACTGGGTGGAGCAGGTTGTGCTTTGGTTGGGTCTGTTCTTGTTGCAATAATAACAAGAAGTATAGAAGCTGGCGCCGTAATAATGGCTGCAGGATTAATTTCTATTCCGGCCAGCATCCCATTCTTTATTGCAGCTTCCAGAAACAAAAAGAAAGGCATGAGCCTCTCATTTAAGAATGAAACAGTTCCGCAAATTAAAAATGGCAGCTTTACTACCAGATATGCACCTTCCCTCACTTTAAAAATAAGTTTATAAAAAAAAATATCAGCTTAATCGCTGCCGCATCACCTCATACAAAATAATTCCGGTGGCAACGGAAACATTAAAACTTTCAAAATCCCCTTTCATGGGGATCTTTATTTTGAAATCAAAGCTACCATCCGGGTTTTTATAACCGGGCGGTATTAATAATATTATTCCTTATTTGGCTGAAAAACTTAGCTCTTTCTTTTTCACTGTTAATACTGATCGATGTGGTTTTCTTTAAAACATTTTGAAGCGACTCATATGTATAGGCATTAAACGCCTCATCGCTTGTAGAGATAAAATTAATTATACTGTGGTTCAGGATTGTAACTTTAAGATCATCCAATTCAAACAGAACAGTATTATCTCCAAGATCCAATTCATTATTATAAAGATGAAATGAACCAGCATTAGGTTTTGGAATTTCGTTTATTGCAAATTTTAGTCCGAGTTCTGACTGCTTTTCCAAGTGATCAATTAGCCTGAAAACAGCATCATAAATATCCCTTGCTTCATTTTCTGTTTCAAAAAAACCAACCTCCCGGTAAAACTCAATCTGCCGGATGGTGCTGTTAATACTTTCTATGTTCCAGATATCGGTTGATCCGATCTGGTTGTACACCTCTGCTATTTTCCTGCTGATCTCAAAATGACGGTTTTCAATATTGCTCAAAGAAAATTTTTTGCCCTTCAATTCATCATAATTTAATATGGATTTCCTGAAATAGAAAGACTTAAAAGCTGCAAGTTCCGGCAGCATGAACTGCTGAGGAATCGGAACATCCTTGGCGAGATAGGTTATATGCTTCTTTTGAAATGAACTGGCGAATTGCAGCAGTTGCAATAAGGATTCTTCCCAATTTTCATAATCATTGTTTTTATTTTTTATCAGCTTGCCCGAAAAAAGAAAGGAATCAGATTGCAGGTGCAAAAATTGATCAATTGATATTTTGAAATGAGCAGCAAGTTTCTGTATCTCGTCAAGCGAAATCGGTTTCTCCCCACGGATCCTCCGGTAGGCACTGTCATTGCTGATGTTCAGTATATCTGCTATAGCATCAACCATGGCAATATGCTCTGGCAACAAAGTCTTGATGTGCTGAAAAAAAGCAACTTGTATTCCGGTTGATTCCATGCAGTTGGTTTTGGTAAAAATTGCAAAAGGACCTGCTCAAGTTTAGTAAAAATGACTTTAGTTCCTTAAAGTAACAGCCTTTTTGGCAAAAACCAATACTCTTTTCGCAACCATGCCCGGCAAATGATACTTATTGCTAAAAGTAGGATACCCCGCTGATTTATCAATTAGGAATGGGTTTGGGGTGAAAGTAGGTTTGGGTTGTTAATCAATTTTCACAACTTAAAAACTTACATCATGAAACAGTTATCAAAAAAAATTGTAGCCATCGCATTAATGCTTGCCAGCATTAGTTTCTTTTCCTGCAAAAAAGGAGATACCGGGGCACCCGGAGTAAATGGCACAAACGGAACAAATGGAACAAACGGCAATGCAAATGTTACCCAAATCGATTTTGGAAGTAAAACAATCCCCCCTACTGGTAACTTTCTTTTATTGACTTTGCCAGGCATTACAAAATCAATTGCAGACAAAAGTCTGATACTTACTTATGGACTTATAGGAACTCAAGACTGGTATTCGTTGTCAGGATATTGGATTAACCGAGGTCTTGACAAAACATACAATACGAAAATTTTGTCAGTAGATCCTGCAAGTAGAATCTATATTGAACAGGTAACCGGGCCAGCAACGAGTGAAACATTTAATGCAATAAGGGTTTTAGTCATACCTGCCAATGTGTTTGTAAATGGAAGAGGTGTTAACCCGCCTTTTGATATAAATGATTATGAATCGGTGAGGCAGTACTTCAATCTACCCAAATAATTTTCTGGATAACAAACAGGGATTGCCGAAAACCTAAGAGAGAGCAGGTGATAGATCAAAAAAATATAAACAATGGCACAGAACCGTGGTGTTCTACCTGTTCCAACTTCATCGTTTTTTGTGAAAGTTGAGGGATTAATCTTCCCAAACGAGTCTCCTGCGGGAGGCTCGTTTTATTCCTCATTTTTCTATCCGCTGCCAACGTTTCAAAATGGCATTTTCGTAAACCGACCTGTTCTTTCTTTATCCATAAAATAAGTTTATAGTAGTCTTATCAATCTGGTCAACCAAATTTTTAATCATGAAATCCATCGCAATCGCCGCCATAGTGATCACAATCTGTGCATTATCTTTTTTGTCCTGTTCGAAGAATAAAGATGGTACTTCTTCGGCACCAACGAATTGCGGCAATGAAGCAGCAGTAGGGAATATTGTTACAGGAACTAAATATTATTATGCTCCCCAAAATTGTGCGACAGGACAGTTTGGGGCAGTAGATAGTTTTTCGATATCCGCCAATCAATGCCTGAAAATTGAAATTCCTTAATTATTTAACTCTAAAAAAAAGTTATGCAAAATCAAAAAAAAACTTTAAAAATTGAAACCGGCCTTCTCAAAGATGTAAGTAAACTCCAAGAGTTTCAGAGATTACAAACTATCAAGAGAATTGCTAATTTACTTCCCCTTAGTAAGCTACCTGAAATAAGAAAGTTAAGGGATAAGTTAAATTCAGAAGATAAAAAGAAACCAAAGGTAGATTCAAATCCTAAAACTGAAACACTCTCTATAAATAAAATTACCCAGTGCTTCAAACCACCATATACGTCGGGTAGTGGCGGACTTGATAGTCATCCTTCTTCTAATGAACCACACCCTTTCCAAATATTAGGGCTTTTTAATCCTTTCAGTTCCGTTGATCATATTTCGGGTGAAATGTCTCTTTCCGTAATCTCTGGGCAGAATTATAATGATTTTTATGGAGGAGGTCGCCCATTTGAATTTATCCATGGAATTTTGGGTAACTTTAGAACACAAGTTGGACATTTTTTCCAATTGGTTACGTTACCTGTTTCTAATTATGAAACTTTAGTGGAAATTAGGGCAAAAGCAGAATTACCGAGATGGGATGTATTAGAATTGATACCTGGCTATGAATCAAGCAATCTGAATGGGTTAGTTGGAGCTCAGGGATTTATAGATATTTCTGTGCGATACAATAATGTATTTAACGTAGGTGGCGGTTCCTCTCAGTTTTTTCTTGATGCATGGAAAACCGGCGGAATTTCTGGTTCAATTGTTAGCTATAATCCAAATCCCACATGCATTTATTCATTTAAATTGCCTGCCGGGGTAATGCAATTCACTCTTCAATTAACCGCTAGAATTGAAGCACACTCAGGTGTTGATAGTATTCCTAATACTAATACATGGGATCAAAACGCTGTATATAACTATGCGTTAATTGATTTTAGGAATAAAAAATTTGAGAATATAAAAAAAATTAGGAGACACTTTGTTGATAACTTAACTGACCACCCAGCACCTGGCCCGATCAAAATACCAGAAATCTGTGTAAGTTACGAATCTCTTATTCCTTCCATATGGCCTGA
This sequence comes from Chitinophagaceae bacterium, assembly GCA_031374245.1. Lineage (GTDB taxonomy): Bacteria > Bacteroidota > Bacteroidia > Chitinophagales > Chitinophagaceae > JJ008. The sequence continues at coordinate 8,663 of JANMFO010000113.1, forward strand.
TGGTCCTGATGGTCGTTAAAATTCATTGATATTTTACTTTTAAAAAAAATCAAGTAGGTTGTCCTATTCAATAATAGTTCAGTTTCAAAAACGATTGATGTAAGTAAAAGCCTTATCTTTCTTCCCAAACGAGTCTCTTACAAGGGACTCGTTTTTATTTTTCATTTCCCATCCGCTGTTTCATCACTTCATACAAAATAATACCCGTAGCTACTGAAACATTGAGTGATTCAAAATCACCCGCCATCGGGATTTTTATTTTTTCATCACATATTTTCATCAATGCGGGATAAACACCTTTTTCTTCACTGCCTATAACGATGGCACAAGGTTCAGTAAAATTTGCATCTGCAATATTTTTATCAGCTGTCATTTCGCTGGCAAATACTTTTATGCCGTTGAGGTGTAGTTCATCCACCGCCTTCATCAAACTATTAACCCTGCATACAGGAATTTTTTCCAACGCCCCGGCAGATGTAAGGATAGCATCTTCATTCAATGCTCCTACCCCTTTATCCGGAATGATAATAGCATGAACACCTGTACAAAAAGCAGTACGGGCAATACCACCAATATTTCTGATATCCGTTACACCATCAAGGATAAGCAATAACGGCACTTCCCCGCTTTCAATTACCAGTGAAATAACGTCCTGCAAATTTTGATACTGTACTTTGGCTATCTGCGCCACACATCCCTCATGGTCATTTATATTAAAGCCATTTAGTTTTGCAACCGGCACATAATTAATTGGAACTCCATTCTGCGCAGCCAATCTTTTTATTTCATTAATATCCTGTCCCACTGCCTTTCCATCAAGATAAATTCTATCTAGTTGTTCTCCGGATTGCATTGCAGTAATAACGGCATTACGGCCGATAACTAAGGAGTTTTTCTTGGGTCTTTGTTGTTGTCTGAAATTTTTCACCTTGCAAATGTATGTAAACAAAAAACCCTGCAAGTTTTTTGAACTAACAGGGCTTTTATAAATTCTAAAGAAGTAAATTTATTTTAAGCCAAATGCTTTTTTCACTTTTCCAACATAATCCAGCTTCTCCCAAGTAAATAATTCTACTTTCTTTGTCACTTTCTTTCCATCAGGAGAAGTAAATGTTTTTTCAACAACTTCTGATTTGCGACCCATGTGTCCATAAGCTGCAGTTTCGCTGTAAATAGGGTTACGCAGTTTTAAACGTTGCTCAATAAAATAAGGACGCATATCAAATACCATTTCCACTATTTTGCTGATTTCACCGTCAGTCAATCCTACATTAGCAGTACCGTAAGTATTTACGTTGATACTGGTTGGCTGTGCCACACCAATTGCATACGAAACCTGAACCAATATTTCACTGCATAAACCGGCAGCCACTAAATTTTTTGCAATATGCCTTGTAGCATAGGCAGCTGAACGGTCAACTTTGGAAGGGTCCTTTCCACTGAAAGCACCACCACCGTGGGCACCTTTACCACCGTATGTATCTACGATGATTTTACGGCCTGTTAATCCTGTATCACCATGTGGTCCGCCTATTACAAACTTACCCGTTGGATTAACATGATACTTGATATCATTATTAAACAGCTTTGCATATTTTTTATACTTAGCTTTTATTCTCGGGATAAGAATATTGATAACATCGCTTTTGATTTTAGCAA
>JANMFO010000121.1:0-9099 GCA_031374245.1 Chitinophagaceae bacterium
TCCGGCGGGGCAACAATGATTTTGTAACTGCCAGTGGGATCCCCTCCGGATAGGCCAATTGCAGTTGTTGCAATGGTTGCTTGCTGTAATGCATCAATAACAATGGACTGAGAAAGCTTTCGCAAAATTGCCGGTAAGCTATCCAGGGTTCTTGTTCATTGTACTTTTCAAAAGAAAGGCTGTCAATAAAAATCAATTTTCCACCATGCCATTGTATATTATAAGGAGTGGCATCTTTAAGGATTAAGCCAAAGCCAACAGCTTCTTTCAATAATTGTAAGGTAAGAAGGGCTGCATCTTTAAGCATATTGAAACTCCATTCGTAGGCATACGAAATGAAAGGAACAGTTTCAGGCTTTAATGTTTTGTAATATTCTGCTGTGCCTGTCAGGTTTTCACCTGTTGTTTCATGCGGGATGAGAAAACCTTTTTTTACAAAAGCTTCATAGCAACCACTATTGATGAAATAATCAAAATCTTCTTTGAAAATTTTATTTACCTGCCGGTAAAGCACACCCTCTTTTTCAAAAATAAACCCTGAAGGATCCCTGTAAGACGAAGGATGGTGATGATATGATTGTAGCATCAGGCCGGTGGATTATCCTTTGGTTTTTTGGGCGACCGGAAAAAAATGGATTTAATGTAAAGCTTGATATTCTTAAAGAAAAATGCAACGCCCAGCACAGCCGCAGCAATAACCTGTACTAAATAGCTCCCGCTCCCCGGGTCAATATATAATAAGTACATCATCATAGGTAATTCAGGTTGGTCTTAGGTGATAAAGTTAGCAAAGTTTCATACATCAGCTTAATGGTGTTTTCAATATCATCCCGGTGCAGCATTTCTACGGTGGTATGCATGTACCGGAGTGGAATAGAGATAAGTACAGAAGGACATCCGTCATTTGAATAAGCGAAGGAATCAGTGTCTGTACCCGTACTGCGGCTTAATGCCCTCCATTGAACAGCAATTTTTTTGTCTTTTGCTACTTTTTCAACCACGGCCAGTAGTTTATTATGTACGGCAGGTGCATAGGAAAGTGAAGGACCTTTACCGGTACTCACATCACCTTCAATATTTTTACTGATCATTGGAGTGGTGGTATCATGCGTTACATCGGTTACGATAGCAATATTTGGTTTTATCCGGCGGGCAATCATCTCTGCACCACGAAGACCGATTTCTTCCTGCACTGCATTTACCACATACAAGCCAAAGGGGAGTTTCTTTTTATTTTCTTTTAATAACCGGGCTACTTCGGCAATCATAAAACCGCCTACACGGTTATCAAATGCACGGCCGATGTAATTACCATTAGCCAATTCATCAAAACCTTCCTGGTAGGTAACCACAGCACCGATATGGATACCTAAGGATTCGACTTCCTTTCGGTTTCTGGCGCCACAGTCAAGCCACAGGTTGTCTGTTCTTGGTTGAGTTTCTTTTTGATCGGGAGCACCAATTCTTGTATGAATAGCAGGCCATCCGAATACCGCTTTTACCGGCCCTTTTTTGCCATGAATAAAAACACGGGATGCTGGTGCCGTCTGGTGATCTACTCCGCCATTTCGTTTTAAATAAATCAAACCTTCAGGAGTAACATAATTCACAAACCAGCTTATTTCATCAGCATGCGCCTCTATTACTACTTTAAATTTATGATCCGGGTTAATAACGCCAACAGCCGTTCCGTAGGGGTCTACATAATGAGTATCAACATATGGTTTCAGGTATTCCAGCCATAATTTTTGTCCCCAGGTTTCAAAACCAACAGGTGATGCATTATTGATATAACTACGTAAGAATTCAAACGACTTATCTGTGATAACGGATTTTTTTGCCTTTACTGCTTTTGCCATAATGCTTATTGATTAATTAATGTAAAAATAACTAAATGCCGGTTATCAGCATCAATATTGCTGAAAGTGCCATTAATCCATCCAGCACAAAATAGTATAACAGGTCTGAAAAATTTGATTTGGCATAATGATACAGACTGGCTACAATAATACCCGGAATCAGAATAATAAGAATTGACATCAATGGGTAATCAAATTGTAACATTCCTATTGTGGCTCCGGCAAAAGCAAGTAGTGAAAAGGTAAAAAGAATAAAAATGTTTCGTTTACTTAAAAAAGTAATCATACTTCGGATGCCATCAGCTTTGTCATCTTCACGGTCACGCAAATCAAATAGTATGCAGATGGCATATACAAGGAAAAAACGGCTTAAAACAAAAAGGGTAAAATCAGGCTTCCAGGATTGTTCTGAAACTATTATTGGCAAAATAGTGGTTACATACATCCACACTAATGCCAGGAAAATTGTTTTGCCTAATGCTGCTTTTCGTAATGCCCGCAGATATGGATGGGACAGTTTTGGAGCTGAGTAAAGAAATGTAATTATACTGGCTAATAATAACCAATACCAGTGAACCAACAACAAAAAAAAGAAAATGCCGGAACCTGTTAAGCCGATAAAGAATAGAATGAGATGGATATTCCTGTTCTTCAGTGTCCATTTTATACGGGGTGATGGAATAACTGAATGGGAGGTAAAGTACCAGTGAAAACTATAACTGCAAATGGTGGCGAAGAATATAAAATAAATCAGATTCCTGTCCGGCAAACTGTGCAACAGGAACCTATATGTTTGATTGGCCATCAAAACGGCACAAACAGCAATAAAGAGATTACTGTAAATAAAAAACTCCCCGATTTTCTGAACAACTTTCAAGTAATGAATCAGGGTTTTTTAAGCCGGATAGCAGCAGACTCACTATAATTACTTCTCAGGGAGTCTTTGTCTTTTAAAATTAATCCTAATGTAGCGGTAGTATCTCTTGAAACACCGGATAGCTTGGCAAGGTCTGTATTAAAAGTGTTGTATTCGAAATTCAATTCAATATCTGCATCCCTTGTCTTCGGTGGAAGGTTCAGGCCTTCAAAAGAATATCTGAAAGTATCTTTTCGGGTAACGATAGCTCCATTATACCATTTATAAACAACAAGAACGGAATCAAGGTTTCCTTCCTCGTCGGTATACTTGCCTTTTACTGTAATAATATCGCTGCTAAAAACGGTTCCCGGAGAAATTGATTTAATCTCTACCTGCGGTGTCGATGTAAACTTATCTTTGTTGCAGGCAGCAACAATAATTACAGACGCTGTTATCACTAATTGACGGAGTTTCATTGGTGCGATTTGAGTTCTGACAAATTTACAATTTTTGCAACACAAAAGGGCAGCTGGATGCAATGGAATCATAAAATTTTGGGGGTAAAAGAGGGTGATTTTGAGGCATTAGCCCTTGAGGTTTTCAGGTTTCAAAGCACTAATAACCCCATTTACAAGGCGTATCTGGAAGCGTTGAAAGTAAATCCCCTTTATGTAAATGAAATAAAACAGATCCCATTTTTGCCAATTCATTTTTTTAAATCCCATTCAGTACAGACTACATTATTTGAACCGGCTGCTATTTTTGAAAGCAGTGGCACTACAGGAAGCATCAACAGCCACCACCTGGTAAAAGATATTGCGTTGTACGAAGAAAGTTTTATCCGGGGCTTTGAATTTTTTTATGGCCCGATAAAGGAATATTGTTTTATTGGTTTATTGCCATCTTACCTCGAAAGAAAAAATTCATCGCTGGTGTATATGGTGGATAAACTGATTCTGTTAAGCGAACATCCACAAAGCGGGTTTTACCTGGATGAGTATGAAAAATTATATGTCCTGTTGAATGAATTGGAAAAGCGAAAACAGAAAATAGTATTGATAGGGGTCACATTTGCTTTGCTTGATTTTGCGGAGAAATATTCATTGCCATTGAGCCATACCATTATTATGGAAACAGGTGGTATGAAAGGCAGAAGGGAGGAAATGGTACGGACAGAGGTGCATGAAAAATTATGTGAGAGTTTTGGTGTTAATCAAATACATTCTGAATATGGGATGACAGAATTGTTATCGCAGGCTTATTCAAAAGGAGAAGGCGTTTTTAATTGCCCGCTATGGATGAAAGTAATGGTAAGGGATGAAGAAGATCCATTAATGGTTAAAAAATATGGGACAGGTGTTATCAATGTAATTGATCTTGCCAATATCTACTCTTGTAGTTTCATTGCCACAGATGATGCAGGAAAAATAAATGCTGATGGAAGCTTTGAAGTACTTGGCAGGGTTGATGGCAGTGATTTAAGGGGATGCAGTTTGATGGTAATTTAAAAAGCCAGCTTATTTAAGCTGGCTTTTTTGTGCCCAGGACTGGATTCGAACCAGCACATCCTTTCGAACGCTGCCACCTGAAGGCAGTGCGTCTACCAATTTCGCCACCTAGGCTAAACGGGTAGCAAATATAAGCGACTAAACTGAAACGTTGAAATCTCTCAACGCATCGTTCAAACTTGTTTTTAAATCGGTACTTGGTTTACGCTGACCAATAATCAATGCACAACCAACACCAAATTCACCGGCAGGAAATTTTTTTGTATACGAACCCGGTATCACCACACTTCTTGCCGGCACTCTTCCTTTCATTTCTATTGGCGACGGACCACTCACATCTATAATTTTTGTTGATTGGGTTAATACAACATTGGCTCCCAGCACTGCTTCTTTTTCTACAATCACACCTTCCACCACTATGCAGCGGCTGCCAATAAAACAACCATCTTCAATAATTACAGGGGAAGCCTGCAATGGTTCCAGCACGCCACCAATACCCACACCACCACTCAGGTGTACACCTTTCCCTATCTGGGCGCAACTGCCAACCGTAGCCCATGTATCCACCATCGTCCCTTCATCCACATAAGCACCAATGTTTACATAAGAAGGCATCAACACCACATTCTTTGCCAGGTAAGCACCATATCTTGCCACGGCATGTGGCACGGCTCTTACACCTAATGCTGCATAGTTTTTCTTCAGCAGCATTTTATCATAAAACTCAAATGGTTCTATCTGCCATGTTTGCATTTGTTGTATACCAAAGTACAGCAGTATTGCTTGTTTCACCCATTCGTTAACCACCCAGCCATTTGCTGTAGGTTCAGCTGTCCGCAACCTTCCTTTATCCACTTCTTCTATTACAGACTTTATAGCATCGGTATATTTTACTTCTTTCAACAGTTCACGGTTGGCCCATACTTCCAATATCAATTCTTTCATTTTTTCCAATTTGCTGCGAAAATAAGCTAATGTGCAGATTTTGCGATATGCAGATATGCAAATGCAACCCCGCATTTACGGGAATTAATCTGCAAATTTGCATGTTTACTAATCTGCATATTTAATGAACATCGGATTTGATGCTAAAAGGGCTTTTCACAATGGAACAGGGCTGGGGCATTACAGCCGCACCTTAATCCGGTTGCTGGCAGACCAATATCCGGAACATGAGTATTACCTGTTTAATCCAAAACGGTCATCAGCATTTGAATTGAAAGGGACAAATCTGCATGAAATCTTACCCAACAATTTTTTTCATTCGCTGTTTTCTTCTGTATGGCGTAGCAGTTGGGTTAAAAAAGATTTGAGGAATAATAAGATTGACCTTTATCATGGCTTAAGTCACGAAATTCCGGTGGGCATACAGGACACAGGAATAAAATCCGTAGTTACGATTCATGATTTGATTCATGAACGTTTCCCGGAACAGTACAACCCGATTGATGTAAAAATTTATACCAAAAAATTCCGCTATGCCTGCAACAATGCAGATAAAATAATTGCCATCAGCAAACAGACAAAAAAAGATATCATTGAATTGTATAAAATACCCGAAGAAAAAATAACTGTCTGTTACCAGAGCTGCAATCCTGCATTTGCAGTAAAAGTATCGGAAGAAGAGAAAAAAAGAACTGCACAAAAATATAGTCTGCCTCCTCAGTTTTTTCTGTATGTTGGTTCTGTCATTGAACGGAAAAACCTGTTGAATATCTGTAAAGCTGTTTTTCTGTTGAGAAATGAACTGAACATTCCGTTAGTGGTAATCGGCGATGGCGGAAAGTATAAAGAACAGGTAAAAGATTATATCAAACAAAACGGATTGGAGAACAGAATTATATTTCTTTCAGAAAATGCAGCGGCCAAATCTTCAGCATCCTTTCAATCAGCGGCTGATTTTCCGGCTATTTATCAGTTGGCCATAGCAATGATATATCCTTCTTTTTTTGAAGGGTTTGGTTTGCCGGTGCTGGAAGCACTTTGGAGCAAGGTGCCGGTTATCACATCCAATGTTTCCTGTTTGCCTGAAGCTGGCGGAGAAGGAGCTTATTACGTTAATCCTTCGCAGACAGAAGAAATTGCTGAGGGAATGAGAAAAATTTACCAGAATAAAGAATTAGCAAATTCAATGATTGAAAAGGGATGGCAGCATGTACTCAGGTTTTCACCTGATAAGTATGCAACCAATATGATGGATATTTATAAAAGTGTTGTATGACGATTTTTGAAAATGATATTGAACAATGTTTGCAGGTATTGCTGCAAGGAGGAATAATTCTTTATCCTACCGATACTGTTTGGGGCATTGGTTGTGTTGCTACGAATGAACAGGCAGTGGCGAAAATATATGCCATAAAGAAACGGCAGGATGAAAAAGCAATGATTGTTTTGGTAGCAGAGGAAAGAGAAGTATTGCAATATACCGCCAGCCCTGATTTAAGTGTGTTTGATTACCTGCAACAAACTCAAAAGCCAACAACGGTAATTTATGATGGTGCCATTGGTCTTGCTGATAACTTAATTGGCAAAGATGGAAGCATTGCAATCCGTATTTGTAATGAAACATTTTGCAGACACCTGATAAAGCGTTTTAGAAAACCTATTGTTTCAACTTCAGCAAATATTTCCGGGCAACCAACAGCAAAAATATTTACGGATATAAGCGATGAAATTAAATCCCAGGTAAATTATATAGTTCAATACCGGCAGGATGATAAAACCATTGCATCGCCATCATCTGTCATTAAATGGGATAATGGAACGGTAACCATTATCCGGCCCTGATTTATATCAGAGTCACTAAACCTCTACAAAGGAGTCCTTTGGACAAACCATCTCCTTTATCTTTGTTATAGTTATGGATATCAGGTGTACCGATAGTGAATTGTTATTGCTGAATAAAATCGCCGTTGCTGCAAAACAACTGGGAGTGGAAACGTATTTGATTGGCGGTTTTGTAAGGGATAAGATACTTGGCAGAGAAACAAAAGACGCAGACATAGTTTGCATGGGTGATGGCATAGCGCTGGCAACTGAAGTAGCTCAATTAATCAGCCCGGTGCCCAAGCTTAGTTATTTTAAAAACTTCGGTACAGCTCATCTCCAAATAAATAATGATTTTGATGTGGAATTTGTTGGTGCCAGGAAAGAAAGCTACCGATCTGATTCCCGCAATCCCGATGTGGAACCGGGAACTATGAAAGACGACCAGGACAGAAGGGATTTTACCATCAATGCATTAGCCATCAGTTTAAATGAAACTGATTTTGGTAAACTGATTGATCCATTTGGCGGCATCAATGATTTAGAAAATAAAATCATTAAAACGCCATTAGCCCCGGCACAAACATTCAGTGATGATCCGTTGCGAATGATGAGGGCTATCCGTTTTGCTACACAATTAAATTTTTCCATTGAAGAAAGTACCTGGCAGGGAATAATTGAATGTGCCGATCGTATAAAAATTATTTCACAGGAAAGAATTACGGATGAACTGAATAAAATCGTAGCTGCACCAAAACCATCTGTTGGTTTTGATCTTTTATATAAAAGCGGATTATTGCAAACCATTTTTCCGCCGATGGTGGAACTGGCAGGTGCTGAATACAAAGACGGGCATGGCCATAAAGATAATTTTTACCACACATTACAGGTGTTGGATAATATATCTGCCAATACGGATGATCTGTGGTTGCGCTGGGCTGCTATCCTGCATGATATTGCCAAGCCAGCCACCAAAAAATTTGAAGAAGGGCATGGCTGGACATTTCATGGGCATGAAGTAGTAGGCGGAAGAATGGTGCCAAAAATATTTACCAAACTAAAGCTGCCGCTGAATGATAAAATGCGGTTAGTGAAAAAATTGGTGGAATTACATCTTCGCCCCATCAGCTTAACAAAAGAAAATATTACCGATTCTGCTATCCGCCGCCTGTTATTTGATGCAGGGGAAGATTTTGATGCGCTGATGATGCTCTGCGATGCAGATATTACTTCGAAAAATAAACAGAAAGTAAAACGCTTCCTCGAAAATTTTCAATTGGTGCGGCAGCGGTGTAAAGAGGTAGAGGAAAAAGACCATGTCCGTAACTGGCAGCCGCCTATTACCGGCGAGATTATTATGGAAACATTTGGCTTGCTGCCTTCAAAACCGGTGGGTATATTAAAAGATGCGTTAAAAGATGCGATGCTGGACGGGGATATTCCCAATACTTATGAGGCAGCTTTTGAATTCATGCTGAATAAGGCAAAGGAAATGGGTTTGACAGCGATAAAATCATAAATTTGCTCTATGGCAATTTTAAAATTCAGAGTTTATTTAGAAGAAGATGAAAGTGTGTATCGTGATGTTGTTATACGTCACACACAATCGTTCCAGGATTTGCATGACGTGATATTAAAGTCGTATGAATTTGATAGCAAGCATAAGGCTACTTTTTTTCGCAGTAATGATCACTGGTTGCGTGGCCGTGAGATTTCCTTAGAAAAATATGGTGATAGGGAATATAAAGCCGATCCATTACTGATGAGTGAAACAACTATTGGTTCAGAAATAAAAAACCCGAATCAGCGGTTTATTTATAATTACGATTTTAATAAGAACTGGAGTTTTCTTCTGGAACTTATCAATGTGTCGAAAGAGGAAAATCCAAAAACCACTTATCCGTCGATGGTGCGTACAGAAGGGATTGCACCCAGCCAGTATGGTACTAAAGGTTTGCTGGGTCCAAAGTTTGCTGATATAGAAGAGAAGTATGATTTGACACAGGTTTCGGGTGATGGGTTTAGCGAAAAAGATGAAGATGGCGAAGACCTGGGCCTGCCGGAAGAAGAAGCCAGTACAGAAGAGGACAGCGGTGCAGAGGCCGGG
>JANMFO010000124.1:0-2011 GCA_031374245.1 Chitinophagaceae bacterium
TGGCGAATGAATTGGGGCAATATAATATCACCGTAAATAATGTGTTGCCGGGATTCACCAGTACGCAACGGCTATCAACATTGATTGACAATATTGCGAAGAGAGGGAATACAGTAGTTGATATAGTAGAAAAAAATATGATGGAAGAAGTGCCAATGAAGCGTTTTGCCGATGCTTCCGAAGTTGCAGCAGTGGCAGCTTTTCTTGCATCACCGGCAGCTTCTTATGTAAATGGAGTGAGTATACCGGTGGACGGGGGAAGAACGGGAAGTATTTAAAGAAAGAATACAGATGTTCAATAATTAATTTTCAATGTTCAATTTTCAATGAAACTCGACATTCCATATCATCTCGAGAATTATATAGGAGGTAATCTTATCGGGCCGCTCAGTGGAAATTTTATTGATAATATTAATCCTGCAACCGGGCAGGTGTATGGACAAATTCCTGACTCACATAAAAAAGATATAGATGCAGCTGTGAGTGCCGCAAAAAAAATATTTCCAACCTGGAGTATTACTCCGGTTGAAGAAAAATTTAAAGTTCTCAATCGTATAGCAGAACTGATTGATGAAAACCTGGAAGCGTTAGCTCTTGCAGAAACTAATGATAACGGTAAGCCGCTTTGGTTAAGTAAAATGGTTGACATTCCAAGGGCTTCAGCTAATTTTCGATTCTTTGCTACCGGCATTATGCACTTTGCCACCGAGAGTCACAACATGGAAGACAAAGCGGTGAACTATACACTTCGTCAGCCAATTGGTATTGTAGGTTGTATCTCTCCATGGAATTTACCACTGTATTTATTTACCTGGAAAATAGCGCCGGCTTTGGCAGCCGGCAATTGTGTAATTGCCAAACCATCAGAAGTAACACCCGTCACTGCTTTTCTTCTTTCAAAAATTTGTAAAGAAGCCGGCTTGCCGGATGGAGTATTGAATATTATTCATGGCACCGGACCGGGTGCCGGAGAAGCCATTGTATCGCATCCCGAAGTAAAAGCTATTTCATTTACCGGAAGCACAAGGGCTGGTGAAAGAATTGCAAGTATTGCAGCACCTAAGTTCAAGAAATTATCATTAGAATTAGGAGGTAAAAACCCGGCTATCATTTTTGCGGATTGTGATTGGGAGAAAATGATGACTGATACAATCCGTTCTTCTTTTTCTAATCAGGGCGAAATCTGTTTGTGTGGTAGCCGGATACTGATTGAAGAAAGTATATATAATAAGTTTAAAACAGATTTTGTTGAAAGAACAAAAGCATTGACCGTTGGCGACCCGTTGGAAGAAGGATCGAAACAAGGTGCTATTGTAAGCAAAGTTCATTTTGAAAAAATATTACGATGTATTGATACTGCCAAACAGCATGGTGGAAAAATTTTGTGTGGCGGCCGTGCAATAAAGCTGGATGGAAGATGTGCTAACGGATATTTTATTCAGCCAACAGTTATTGAAGATCTTGGCCCTGATTGTCAAACTAACCAGGAAGAAATTTTTGGCCCTGTTGTTACACTGCAATCTTTTAAAACAGAGGAAGAAGCTTTGCAACTGGCTAATGCAACGGAGTATGGATTAGCAGCCACCATCTGGACACAGGATATTTCCAAGGCAAACAGAGTAGCGGCAAAAGTAGAAAGTGGCATCATTTGGATAAACTGCTGGCTGCTCCGTGATTTAAGAACACCATTTGGTGGCTTGAAGAACAGTGGGGTTGGGAGAGAAGGCGGTTGGGAAGCGTTGCGATTTTTTACTGAGGCTAAGAATGTTTGTATTCAATTATAATTATGGCCAATATTATTCATACAGATAATGCATCTAAACCTCTTGGTGCTTATCCTCATGCCAGAAGAGCAGGTAACCTTTTATTTCTTTCCGGCATTGGTCCAAGAAACCCAAAGGACAATTCTATCCCCGGATTGGAAGTAGATGCAGCCGGTAATATTGTTAAGTATGATATTGAAGCAGAGTGTCATGCTGTTTTTGCCAATATAAAAGCAGTGTTGGAAGCA
>JANMFO010000192.1:0-2354 GCA_031374245.1 Chitinophagaceae bacterium
CTCTGTGCCACCCGGCTGTGCATGATGTCGCCAATGATGGCCACTTTTCTTCCCGCTAATGTTCCTGTTTTTTCTTTAATAGAGAAAGCGTCCAGCAAACCTTGTGTGGGATGTTCATTGATGCCATCACCAGCATTAATAATGGCAGCCGGAATATGTTGAGCTAAAAAATGCGGGGCACCGCTGGCACTGTGGCGCATTACCACCATATCCACTTTCATGGATAAAATATTATTGACAGTATCGAGTAATGTTTCTCCTTTGGCAGCAGATGACGAAGAAGCAGCAAAGTTGATGGTATCAGCACTCAGTCTTTTCTCCGCCAGTTCAAAAGAAAACCGGGTACGGGTAGAATTTTCGTAAAAAAGATTGACGATGGTAACATCCCGCAGCGATGGAACTTTCTTAACGGGTCGTTGTAAAACTTCTTTGAATTGCTCTGCTGTAGAAAGAATAAGTGAAATATCTTCTTTGGTAAGATTTTTAATGCCCAGCAGATGTTTTGTAGATAGGCTCATTAAAGGCCGAAATTAGGGTTTAAAACAGTTCAATCCAAAATTGCCACTTCTTCTTTGCCATCCCGTATTTTCCAGAACACTTTTACCTTTTGGGAAATAATAGAATCAATGGACTTGCCCACATAATCAGGCTGAATGGGAAACTGGCGGCTAAAGCGGCGGTCAATCAACACACAAAGCTCCACTTTTTCCGGACGGCCAAAAGCCAGCAGTGCATCCAATGCAGCCCGGATGGTACGTCCGGTATATAATACATCGTCAATCAATACTACTTTTTTCCCTTCAATAGAAAACGGGATATCGGTTTGATTGGCAATATGCAGCTCTTTACGGATATCATCCCGGTAAAAAGTAATATCCAGCTTGCCGTATTGAATTTTATCCGCCGGCATTTCGTTTTTTATTGCTGAGACTACCTGGTCTGATAAAAAAACTCCCCGTGGCTGAAGGCCAATCAATATCAAATTGGTTATTTCAATATTGTTTTCCAATATCTGGTGGGCTAGCCGTTTGATGGTAATTGCTAATTGTTGTTCTGTAAGAATTAATTTCAAGCAGTAAAATTTCCGTAAAAATAATAAAGTCTCCTGAAAGAGGCCTTATTATTAAAAAAGGAGTTTATTGTTATTAATGCTTATGAGCCTTTTTATGCATGAACTGGTAAAACACACCTGCTTGTAACACCCTATTTCTTGCTTCAAAATTGTTATCATCACTAATATCATTAATACCAAGATTGTATCTTACATCAAGGCCAAATCCTGAATGAAACAGGTAACCAGCCCCGAATACCCACGAAAAGTCGACAGTAGAAAAAGTATCACTTATATCGATATCAACATCTCCGATAGTTTGCTCAGCTGAAACCATAAAACCTATTTGCGGCCCGGTTTGCAAGCGAAAACCTTCATCAAACATATATTGAACAAGAACAGGGAGATTCAAATAATTTAATTTAAGCTTATTATTATCGTTTCTTTTTCCTCCTTGCATGGAGAATACCAATTCTGGTTGTATGGCAAAATGTTTCTTTAAATGAATATGTGCAAGACCGCCTATATGTAATCCTGTTTTTGAGTCATAATCTGTACCATCAGCAATTTTTAAACTAGAAGAGTTAATACCTGCCTTCAATCCAAAATGTGTTTCCTGGGCGAAAGAAATACTGGCTGTAGAAATAAATAAGAATGCAATAACAAATAATTTTTTCATAAAGTTGATGTAGTTGATTAAATTTTATATCGATATACATTTAATCAAAATCATGCCATATAAAAAAAATATAATTATGCTATATCATTGTTTGCATAATATTAATATCTGATAAAGCGAGGAATAATATCATCACTTTGTGAATTATTTTTCCTGCAGAAACGGATAACCGTAGTCCATTGGCGGATTAAATGTCTCTTTGATTGTTCTGGCACTCAACCAGCGATATAAATTCAAAATAGAACCGGCTTTATCATTTGTTCCGGAAGCCCTTGCACCACCAAATGGCTGCTGACCAACTACTGCACCGGTTGGTTTATCGTTGATATAAAAATTACCGGCAGCATTTCTTAATTTATTAGTTGCTAATTCTACCGCTGCTCTGTCAGTAGAAATAATAGAACCTGTTAATGCATACGGAGAAGTACTATCAACCAGTTCCAATGTTTTTTCAAAACTATTAGCAGGATAAATATAGACAGTCAGCACTGGCCCGAATATTTCTTCACACATTGTTACATACTTTGGGCTCTTCGCTTCTATAACAGTCGGCTGCACAAACCAACCTTCTTTGCTATCGCACTTACCACCTACCCATATTTCTGCTTTCGGGTCTTTCTTGGC
>JANMFO010000272.1:0-5351 GCA_031374245.1 Chitinophagaceae bacterium
AAAAAAAGTAAAAAATATTACCCGGTTTTTAGAATAGCTATTAATCGCCTTTATAATTTTTAAACGGGTAGTATGTCAGCGCAAAGCCTGCCTGATGACAAAGGTTATAATAAAGAAAATCCAGAAGGTATTGTTTTAAAGGCTTCTTTCCTTCCCCAAGTTTCACCACAAAAGCAGATGTCCATGCCATCTTGTTAACGAAATTATTAAGGTGATACTGGTCAGTAAACATAACAAGTACTGACGTGGACAAAGGGAATTTTGCACCCGAATCAGGGTTACTATCCTTGTATTTATTTCTCCAGCTTACATTAGGGTTAAACCACTTTGGGTTAGCTTTTGGAAAACTGTTACGAAAAGCCTTCCAGTGAAACATAAGTGTTTCATTAAACCCTTTGCTGGCACCGGCTATAAACACCAGGCTACCGGTAGTCCATTTATTCCGATCCATATGCCATTTGGCTGGCTGTTGATTTGGATAGCTTTGTGACTTTGCTACCAGTGCAAAAAACAGTACTGCGATTAAAATTTTCAGTTTCATATTACGGATGTTTTATAAACAGTTGGGGCTGTTCAATAGGAAACCGGACAGGATAAATTAAAAGGCGGTTAACCAATTAATCTGTTTTTCATTTAAAAGATACTGTAAAATAAAAGGGCTTCAGAAGGATAGATTTCGGGTACGGTGGAAGGCCGTTGAGTAAGATTAGGACAACAAAATAATCACTGCATCTTGATAATACAAGCAATCAGGAATAAATATATTACATATCGTATTTATACGACTTTTAAAAAGCTAACTGATATTACAAAAAAATCCCGCCTGTGATGGCGGGACGAATTTCTTGCTGGAAGTGAAATAATAACACAGTATCACAATTACATTTTCGGTTTGGCTTCTTCCATCTTTTTGGTCATGGTATCTTTCATTTCATTCATCTTATCCTTCATGTCATCCATTTTTTCATCCATTTTGTCCTTTGCATCATCCATCTTCTCGTCCATTTTCTCTTTCATCCCATCCATCTTTTCTTCCATTTTTTCTTTGGTCTCGTCAGTCTTTTTTTCATTGTTGCAGGCCGTCATCAGACCAGCAATAGCAATAATTGTAAATACTTTTTTCATTGTCTTTGTTTTTGATTTAGTCTCAAAAATTTGAGATGCATAAAGTTAAGGCTACGCAAATTACCAAACTGTCAGCTACTTGACTATTTCTTCCGGAAGAAAATCCGGATAGGTATACCCGTCAGGCTAAAATTCTCCCGGAGTTTATTTTCGAGGTAATTTTTATACGGTGTCTTTATATCATCCGGAAAATTACAAAAGAATGCAAAGGAAGGAACTCTGGTTGGTAATTGAGTAACATATTTTATCTTAATAGCATGGCCACGAACCACTGGCGCATGATAAGTTTCTACTGCTTTCAGCATTACCTCATTCAACTGCGAAGTAGGAATTTTTTGCTGACGGTTAGTATATACCTCTAACCCTATTTCAATAGCCTTAAAAATCCTTGTTTTTTCTTTGGCTGAAATAAAAAGAATGGGAACATCAGAAAATGGGGCCAATTTTTTCTTTAACTCTGCTTCAAACTCTTTGGCTGTATTCGTTTCTTTTGGTACTGTATCCCACTTATTTACCAACACTACAACCCCTTTTCCTTTTTTAACAGCAAGACTGAAAATATTCAAATCCTGTGCGGCCAACCCTTTCTCAGCATCTACCATAAATAAACATACATCGGCTTCATCCATTGCTTTGATGGCACGGATAACAGAATAGAATTCTAAATCCTCATGCACCTTCGCCTTACGACGAATACCAGCCGTATCAATCAATACAAATTCTTTTTGAAACAGATTGTAGTGTGTATGAATAGAATCTCTTGTAGTACCGGCAATATCACTTACAATAGTTCTCTCTTCACCTACCAATGCATTCAATAAAGATGATTTACCTACGTTGGGCTGACCAATGATGGCAAACTTTGGTAGCGCATCAATTGCTTTTGTTTCTTCGGAAGCGTCTTCACTAATCAGTTCTGCAATTCCATCAAGCAATTCGCCAGTGCCGCTTCCGCTTGCTGCAGCTATAAAAAAGATATGTTTAAACCCAAGACTATAAAATTCTGATGCTTCCAGCAACCTGTCATTACTATCCACTTTATTAACCGTCAGAAAAACTGGTTTGGTACTGCGGCGCAATACAGTGGCCATGGCATCATCCAGGTTGGTCATGCCCGTAATAGCATCTACCATAAAAATAATAGCATTTGCTTCTTCCACTGCTATTAATACCTGCTTGGCAATTTCTTTTTCAAACACATCTTCACTACCAGAAACAAAACCACCGGTGTCAATCACATTGAATGTTTTACCATTCCAGTCACTAACACCATATTGACGGTCACGGGTTACACCACTTTCATCATCAACGATGGCTTTGCGCTGTTCCAGCAAACGGTTGAAGAGTGTACTCTTTCCTACATTCGGTCTTCCTACTATAGCTACTGTAAATGACATAATTTTTTTATTAATAACCGTATTCTTTTAACTGCAAATCACTCTCTCTCCACTTCGGTTTCACTTTTACAAATAATTCTAAAAAAACTTTTTGCTGAATAAACGCTTCGATATCTTTTCTTGCTTCTGTTCCTAATTTTTTTATCATCGAACCTTTATCGCCAATCAGGATAGCTTTTTGTGTTTCCCGTTGAACAATGATATCTGCAACGATTTTTACCAGTGTTGATTTTTCTTTATATTCTCTTACCAATACAGCTGTATGATAAGGGATCTCATCATGTGCCTGTTCATAAATTTTTTCCCGTATCAGTTCACTAACAAAAAACTTTGTGTTCAGGTCAGAAATATCATCACCATCATAAAATGGTTCGCCTTCGGGCAAAAAATCAAGGATGGCATTTACAAGTTTCTTTTTATTAATACCTGACAACGCTGAAATTGTTACTACTTTTTTGCAATACGATTTTGAAGAAAAGAAATCAACTGCTTCTTTTATCGTTGCTTCACTCGCAAGGTCTATTTTATTTAAGGTGACTATCGAAGGCACTCTTAATCTTAGCGCAGAGAATATTGCATCACATTCTTCCCAGTTTTCTTTAACATCTACAATCAGCATGGCCACATCAGCATCTTCCAATGCACCTTTTACCGCCGCCATCATCTTTTCATGCAGCTTATATTTGGGCTCAATGATGCCGGGAGTATCGGAAAAAATTACCTGGTAATCTTTTTCTGTCAGAATGCCTTTAATGCGGTGCCTTGTGGTTTGCACTTTATGAGAAACAATAGCCAGCTTCTCACCCATTAGTGCATTCAGCAAAGTGCTTTTGCCCGCATTGGGCCTTCCAAATATGTTTACAAATCCTGATTTCATCGAAAAAAGGTTAAAGCTGCATACTTCAACTACCCCGGATACGGGGCTACAAGAAAAGAAGGAGGTAATCAATCCTTGCCAGTTGAAGTGCAACTGTTCCGGAAAATTAAATAAGCCACTCACCAATGGCGGATGGCTTATTTGTAGTTGCGAAGGGGAGGTTCGAACTCCCGACCTTTGGGTTATGAGCCCAACGAGCTACCGCTGCTCTACTTCGCGGTGCAAAGGTAGCCGTATGAAGGTTATTTTCCAAACCAAAATGGTTCTTATTGCTCTCTTATTTCAATAATAGCTATTAAAAAGAATAAGAATTACCTGTATTTTACCAGCTGAATAGCGATATGCAGATAAAAAGTGATTATTCTTTCCTTTCTCAAAAGGAAAGAATAACAGAACAAGTTCACAAGGGACGATGCATTGAAAAATTGAGGTTGGGTAACAAAAGAAAAAGCTTCCAATATGGAAGCTTTTTCATGGCTATATGTACTTAGTTGTTATTATGACCTGCTTCGGGAAACACTGCTGGCACCACCTGTTTTTAAATCCCGGATTAAACCATCTCCTTTGTATTTAATATCGCTGGCACCACTTGCATGTGCTGACAGTTCTTTATTAACGGTAATGCGGATACCACTGGCACCGCTTGCTCTTACATCACAATAATCAGTTACCAAATCAAAGCCCTTAAAATCACTTGCACCACTTGCTTCTACATCCAGTTTTCCAGCTATACCACTCACCATTATATCTGATGCGCCACTTATATCAACCGTTAGTTCTTTTACATCCAGCTTGCCTTTTAAATCACTGGCACCAGATTGATGGATGGAAAGCTTATCTGCTTTCAACGTACCAGATATAAAAACATCACAAGCACCACTTACATTTAGCTTATCAATTTGTTTGAAAGAAATATAAGCTTTCAATTTTCTGTTGCCAGAATTCCATTTCCATCCTTTTTCAAGTCCGATATACAGTATACCTTCTTTCACTTCCACTTTTATCATTTCCCTGTCCTTCATATCAGCAGCACTTACCGCCACTGCTTCATCATTGCTTTGAGAAAGATAAATATCAAAAGCATTCGATACACTGATGCCATGATAATTTTTTGCTTCTCTTACTTCAGCATTGGGGTCGTTTACCTGCTGCGCAAAAATGCCAGCTCCCATTACCAATCCTGTAATTAATACAAGTAATTTTTTCATACTCACTGATTTTTAATTTTAACGGCTTACTTTTTTTATGCTTGATGAACCACTTGATTTTATTTCACGGATAAGACCAGCACCTTTATAATGTACATCACTTCCACCGCTTGCATCTGCAATCAATTCTTTATTTATAGTTATGTACACATCGCTGCCACCGCTGGCCTGTAAGTTACAAATATCAGCTGCTAAATCATATCCTTTAAAATCGCTGCCGCCGCTTGCATCTATTTCCAGTTGTTTGGCCGTACCTGAAATCCGTACATCACTACCGCCGCTGGCACCTACAGTCAGGCTATTCGCTTCTATTTTTCCTTCAAAATCTGAACCACCTGAAACATCCACCCTTAATGAAGATGATTTAATAGAGCCGTACACTAATACATCAGAACCACCACCGGCACCTACTTTATCCAGCGTTTTATAAGATACGTAAGCTTTCATTTTCCGGTTGCCCCAGTCAATTTTTACATTACTGTTATATTCATACCATATTTTCAACACTCCGTTCTTAACTTCTGTTTTAATACGGTCACGGTGTTTGGTTTCTGAAGCACTTATCGCAACCGATTCTTCCCCTGCTGACAAATACAAATCAATCCCGCCTGACACTTCAACGGCATGGTAACCGCCTACATTTCTTTTTTCAGCATTGACATCATTTATTTTTTGTGCTGACAGTGTGCCGAAAAAAAATAAAGCTGCTATTACTAATGATACTTTTTTCATGGCTATACTTTT